>JAOUGZ010000194.1 GCA_029865405.1 Betaproteobacteria bacterium | reverse complement strand
CAGCACGTCGGCGCGCACGAACGCCGCCTTCTCGATCGCGGCCTGCGCCACCATCGCGTCGGCCGCGTTGTCCTCGATCAGCAGGACGCGGATCGGCGCGCCCGGCGCGGCATGCGGGTTCAGCAGCTTTCCGGCTGCCATCTCTCAGCGAGATACGTCATGAGTGCTCACAGAATCCACCGCCACGCAGCGTAACGCAATGCCAGAACTGCTGCGCGTCAGGCGTATGCGTATACGTAAGAAACCGCAATGCCGGTGCTGAAGTGGGTGGTCTTGTCGCTATGTCCTGAGGCTGAACGGCGTGAAGTTGGTATTGCGGTCGTAGTAGTCCTCGCGCTCGGCGCGCTTCAGGAACCCGACGATGCGGTACGTGACCGGGGTAAACGCCACCTCCACCAGCACCTTGGCGACGAACTGGAACGCCATCACGGCGAGCAGCCTGTCGTCCGGAATGATGCCCGTGCCGTAGAAGGCGAGCGGGTAGAAGAGCGCGGAATCCACGGCCTCGCCGGCGAGGGTCGAGCCGATAGTGCGCGTCCACAGCCACTTGCCCGCCGTGAGGATCTTCATCTTGGCGAGGACGAACGAATTGACGAACTCGCCGCAGAAATAAGCGATCATCGACGCGCCGGCGATGCGCCAGGCCTGGCCGAAGGCGATCTCGTAGGCTTCCTGGTTCTTCCAGAACGGCGCCGGCGGCAGCGCCACCACCACGTAGGCCATGAAGGAGGCGAACGCGAGCCCGCCGAAGCCCGCCCAGATCACGCGCCGCGCGCGCGCGTAGCCGTACACCTCGGTGAGGATGTCGCCGAAGACATACGAAATGGGAAAGAACAACACCCCGGCCCCGAACACGAGCGTGCCGACCAGCGGCAGCTCGACCTGCGAGATCTTCGCCGGGCCGATGAGGTTGGCGCAGATCAGCACCGTGACGAATGCCGCCATCACGAACTCGTAATAGCGGTACTGCCGCGGCGCCGCAGCGTTCACGCTGGCCTAGGGCAGCTTCGGCGCGTAGTCGCGGAACTCGGGCTCGAGCTGGATGCGCATCGCGTCGAGCATGCGGCCGACCATGGCGTAGAACGCCGCGGTGATGGCGAGCTCGACGTAGGTGGCGTGATCGAAATGCGGCGACACCGCCGCGTACACCGCGTCGGAGACGTCGGCCCTGGTCACCGCCTCGGCGAGCAGCAGCGCCGCCTTCTCGCGCGCATCGAACGCGTCCGAGTCGCGCCAGCCGGCGAGCGCCGCGATCTGCGCCTCGGGCACGCCGGCCTTCCGCGCCATCCTCAGGTGCTGCGCCCATTCGTACTCCGAGCGCATGAGTTGCGCGCCGCGCAGGATGACGAGCTCGCGCAGCGTGCGCGGCGTCCTGCTTTCGTAGCGGATGGCGCGCGCGAACTCGGTCCACGCGGCGGCGAGCGGCGCGTGGTTGCCGAGCGCGCGGTACAGGTTGGGCGGTGAGCCCCAGAGCTCCTCGAGGCGCTTCTTCAGCTCGGGCGGGAATTCGGCGCTGGGGATGCGTTGCATGGCGGCATAATAGCCGAATGATTCCCGCCGCTGCGGCCCGCGATTTCCAGCTGACGCGCGTGCCGGCGGATTTTCTCGACGATCCCTATCCGTGGTACGCGGCGCTGCGCGCGCACGATCCGGTGCACGCGCTCGAGGGCGGCGGCGTGTTCCTCGCGCGCTACGAGGACGCGCTCGCCGCGTACCGCGCGCCGCAGGCGAGCTCGGACAAGAAGGCGGAGTTCCGGCCCAAGCTGGGCGATTCGCCGCTCTACGAGCACCACACGACGAGCCTGGTGTTCAACGACCCGCCGCTGCACACGCGCGTGCGCCGCATCATCATGGGCGCGGTCAACCAGAAGGCGATCGCGCGCATGGAGGGCAACGTCGCGCGCCTCGTCGATGCGCTGCTCGGGGAGATGGCGGCGAAGCGCGAGGTGAACTTCATCGACGACTTCGCCGCGCAGATCCCGATCGAGGTGATCGGCAACCTGCTCGACATTCCGCATGCGGAGCGCGGCCCGCTGCGCGGCTGGTCGGTCGCCATCCTCTCCGGCCTCGAGCCGAAGCTCTCGCCCGAGATGCTCGCAGCCGGGAACCGCGCCGTGACCGAGTTCATCGATTACCTGAAAGTGCTGGTCGCGGCGCGGCGCCGCAAACCCGGCGATTACGAGACCGACGTCCTCACGCGCCTCATCCAGGGCGAGAAGGACGGGGAAAGCCTTTCCGAGAAGGAGCTCTACCACCAGTGCATCTTCATGCTGAACGCCGGGCACGAGACCACCACCAACCTCATCGGCAACGGCGTGTGGGCGCTGCTCCAGAACCCGGGCGAGCTCGCGCGATTGCGCGCCGACCCGGCGCTGGTGCCCTCGGCCATCGAGGAGATGCTGCGCTACGACGGCCCGATCCAGCTCAATAACCGCCGCCTGACCGCGCCGATGACGCTCGGCGGCCGGACGCTGCCCGCAGGCACCTCCCTCACCATCGGCATCGGCGCGGCGAACCGCGACCCGGCGCAGTTTCCCGAGCCCGAGCGCTTCGACGTCGGCCGCAAGCCCAACCGGCACCTCGCCTTCGGCCAGGGCGAGCACGTCTGCGTCGGCATGAACGTGGCGCGCATGGAGGGCCGCATCGCGCTCGCCGGCCTCATCGCGCGCTTCAGGCAGATAGAGCTCGCCGGCACCCCCGAGCGCGACCGCCGCATCCGCTTTCGCGGCTTCAGGAAGCTGCCGCTGCGCTTGACCTAAATGGGGACAGACCTCATTTTTCTCATTTGCGACTCGATCTCAAATGAGAAAAATGAGGTCTGTCCCCAATTGCAATTACCAATTACAGCGGCTTGATCTCGACCTTGCGGAACTTGATGACACCGGCGGCGTACTGCAGGGCGATGCGGCCGTCGCTGAACGACTTGTTGCGCACGTCGACCGTCTTCTGGCCGTTCAGCACCAGCACGATGTGGTCGCCCTTCACCGTGATGTCGTAGGTGTTCCACTTGCCGCCCGCCTTGGGCATCGGGTCGACCTTGGCGATGTGCACGAGCGCTCCTGTGCCGTAGGTCGGGTCTTTCCTCTGGTCGAAGATATTCGCCTCGTAGCACACCTTGTCGTTGATTTCCTCGGGATTGCCGCAGCGCATGTAGATGCCGCTGTTGGCGTCGTCGCTAGCCCAGAACTCGGCCTTCAACTGGAAGTCCCGGTAGAAATCGTTCGTCACCAGGAAGGCGTTGTCCTTGCCTTTCTTGCCGTCGGCCACAACGGCGCCGCCCTCGATGCGCCAGTTGCCCTCGCCGATGTCATACCAGTGCTTGAGGCTGGAGCCGTCGAAAAGCACGATCCATCCCGCCGCGCCCGGCCCGGTCGCGCAGCCCGCCAGCACGGCGCCAATGAGCAGAAATCCCGTGACCATCGCAGCTAGTCCCTTCATGTTCGCCTCCTCCCAGAGTCCAGTCGTTGGATGCCCGGCCCGCGGGCGCGAGAGCATCGTCCGATTCCCGCCCCGGCGTCAACAGTTTCCATGCTACTTTTGCCGCCAGGAGGTGGCGCATGGCAGCTGAGAGCGAAATCCTGCTCACGGTGTTCCTGAAGCACCAGCAGGACAAGAACCTGGGCGAAATCAACGCCAAGCTCGACGCGACGGGGTTCTGGAAGCAGTTCCCGCCGCAGGGCGTCGAGGTCGAGTCCTGGTACGTGATGATGGGCATCGGGCAGGTGGTGACGCTGCGCGTGCCCGCGCCGCGCCTGCGCGAAGTGAACCTGGCGCTGGAAAAATGCGCCTGGGGCGCGTTCGAGACCGAGTTCTACCCGACCTACGATTTCCGTCCGATACGGCAAAAAATCCTGGAGGACAAGAAATGACCCCGCAGCACAGACTGTTCATCGGCGCGCTCGCCGCCGGACTCGCCGCCGGCGCGCAGGCCGCCGACTACACGATGCGCCTGTCGCACCAGTTTCCGCCGGCGCACCACTCGGCGAAGAACATGGAGCAGTTCGCCGCCGACGTGAAGGCGAACACCAACGGCAAGGTCGAGGTGCAGATCTTCGGCGCCGCGCAGCTCTACAAGCCCAACCAGCACCACGCCGCGGTCGCCGGCGGCAAGATCGAGTCGGCGATCGTGCTCTCGTTCCAGTGGGGCGGCACGATTCCCGAAATGAACGTGACGATCATCCCGTACTTCATGAGCTCGGTGGACAAGATGAGGAAGTTTCCGGGCTCCGAGCCGGCGAAGATGCTCGACGCGAAGATGCTGGAGAAAGGCGTGCGGAACATCGCCTGGTTCGTGGACGCGAACGACGGCATCTTCACCTCCGCCAAGGCGCCGCTCATCAGGCCCGAGGACTTCAAGGGCGTGAAGATCCGCGGCCTGTCCAAGCTCTGGGACGAAGGCCTCGTCGCCATGGGCGCGGCGCCTTCCGCCATGCCAGGCTCGGAGGTGTACCAGGCGCTGCAGACCGGCGTCATCGACGCCGGCTTCACCGGCGTGCAGGCGGCGTTCAGCCGGCGCTTCTACGAGGTGCAGAAGTTCGGCGTCGCCTCCAACATCATCCTCGCCTACGACAACCTGATCGTGAACCCGGAGTGGTGGGAGAAGCTCCCCGCCGACGTGAAGAAGGGCATCCTCGACGCGGTGGTCAAGGCCGAGGCGCGCGTCATGCCCAAGGACGACGAGATCCCCTCCGAGCACCTGCAGCAGTTGCGCGAAAGAGGCATGGCCGTCACCGCGCTCAGCGCGGCGCAGAAAAAGTTGATGGCGGACGCGATGCAGCCCGCGGTGATCAAGGCGTTCAGCGCATCGAGCCCCGATGCGCCGCGGCTGCTCGAGCTGATCCGCGGCCTCTGAGCGCGCTCGCATGACCCGCGCGGCCGCCGTCGCCGCGCGCGCCGCGCGCGTCATCGGCGCCGCCGCCGACGGCGCGGCGGCGCTCTCTGCGGCGGGCGTCCTCGTTTCGCTCGCGCTCATCACCTGGGCGGTGGTGATGCGCTACGTGTTCAACCGCGCCCCGGTGTGGGTCGACGACGTCGTCGGCTTCATGCTGGTCGGCATCGTGATGCTCGCCGCGGCGCAGGTGCTGCGCCGGGGCGAGCACATCGGCGTCGATCTCCTCACCACGCGCCTGTCGCCGCGCGCGCGGCGCTGGGCCGACGCCTGGGCGGCGCTCGGCGCGCTCGCCGTGGCGCTGATCCTGATGGTGAACGGCTGGCGCACGGCGATGTTCGCGAAGCAGCTCGGCATCGTCGCCGAAGGCCGCATCGAGATTCCGGTGTTCTGGCTGCAGCTCCTCTTGCCGCTCGGCGGACTGCTGCTCGGGCTCGCCGCGCTCGAAGCGCTCGCGCGCCTCGCCGCCGGCCTGCCGCCGGTGTCCCCGCCGCACGAGCACGCGGCGCGCCCCGAATGACCATCGCGCTGATCCTCGCGGGCCTCGTGCTGCTCCTCTTCACGGGCTTGCCGATCTTCGCCGGCTTGACGCTCTTCGGCGGCGGGCTCCTCATCGCCACGCAAGGGGGCCTCGGCTCGATCACCGAGGTGATCTTCGGCGAGCTGAACCGCTACCTGCTGGTTGCCATCCCGCTCTTCGCGTTCATGGCGCACGTCATGATCCGCAGCCGCATCGTCGACGACCTGTACGGCACCGCGTATACGCTGACGCGCCACCTGCCGGGCGGCGTCGGCCTCGCCACCATCGCCGCGTGCACCATCTTCGCCGCGATCTCCGGCTCGAGCGTCGCCACGGCGCTCACCATCGGCTCGGTGGCGATCCCGCAGATGATCCGCTTCGGCTACACGCCGCGCGCGGCCTACGGCCTCGTTGCCGCCGGCGGCACGCTCGGCATCCTCATCCCGCCTTCG
>JAOUGZ010000193.1 GCA_029865405.1 Betaproteobacteria bacterium | reverse complement strand
ATGTCGGCGTACTCCCGGTACGCGACTTCCACGCCCGCCTTTGCCATGCGCTCGGCGTACTCGCGGCCTTCGTCGACCAGCGGGTCGTAGCCCGCCGTGATCACGTAGGCGGGCGGCAGGCCGGCGAGGCTCCTGGCGAGCAGGGGCGAGGCGCGCCAGTCGAGCCGGTCTTCCTTGCGCGGCAGGTACTGCGCCTGGAAGTATTGCATCGCCTTCTGGGTCAGGAGATAGCCTTCGCCGTTCTTGCGGATCGACGGATGCTGCGCGCGCTGGTCGGTGGCCGGGTAGATGAGGAGCTGAAAGGCGATGTCCGGGGCAAGCGCATCGCGCGCCAGCAGCGCGACGACGGTGGCCAGGTTGCCGCCCGCGCTGTCGCCGCCCACCGCGATCCGCGGGTGCCGCCCGGCCACGAAGCGCGTTGCGGCCATGCAGTCCTCCACGGCGGCGGGAAACGGGAACTCCGGTCCCATCCGGTAATCCACGGAGTACACCGCGCAGCGCGCACCGTTGGCGAGCTGGCGGCACAGCACGTCGTGCGTGTCGAGATCGCCGATCACCCAGCCGCCGCCGTGGAAATACACCAGCGCCGGCAGCTCGTCCGCCGGCTGCGTGCCCGCGGGGCGGTAGCTGCGTAGCGGCACCTGGCCGGGCGCGATGAGCAGGCGCGCTTCGGCCACGTCGGGTGCCCTGGGCGAGAGCGCGGCGCGCGTGTCGCGGTAGATGCGACGCGCCACGTGCGCCGGCACTTCGTAGTAGGGCGGCAGCGGCGATTGCGCCGCGCGCTCGAGGAGCTTCTCGACCTGGGGGTGCAGGCTCACCGTTACTTCACCGCGGCGAGCATCTTCTTCAGGCGCTCGACGAAGAACGGCGCGCACTTGTGGATCTTCGTCTCCTGCGTGATGATCAGCGGGCGGATGCGCGGCAGGTACGCCTGCCACTCGGGGTCCGCCTGCATCGAAGCGCGCATCTTGTCGCGCTGGTTGAGATCGTCGTAGGCCCACATGTGGGTCACGAGGTTCTGCATGCCGGCCTCGCTGACGTAGTAGCCGACCAGATTCGGCAGGTGGCGCAGCTGCACCTTCATGCCCACTTCCTCGTAGTGCTTGAAGTACTCCGGCGCCTTGCCGGGGTGCAGCAGGTACATGCGCTCTTCGACGTACATGGGTCTCCTCCCTGGAATCGGTCGATTATAGTATCGGGGCCATGGACGACATCAACACGTTGCGGCGCATCCTGTCGCGGAATCGCGTCATCGCCGTCGTCGGCCTGTCGGCCGACTGGTTCCGCCCCAGCTACTTCGCCGCCAAGTACATGCAGGAGCACGGCTATACCGTGATTCCGGTGAATCCGCGTTACGCCGAAATCCTGGGGCAGAAATGCTACAAGTCGCTGCGCGACGTGCCGGCGAAAATCGACATCGTGGACTGCTTTCGCAAGAGCGAGGACATCATGCCGATCTGCGACGACGCCATCGCCATCGGAGCCAAGGTGCTCTGGCAGCAGCTCGGGGTGAAGAACGAGGCCGCAGCGGCCAAGGCGCGCGCCGCGGGGCTCGAGGCCGTGATGGATCGCTGCGTGAAGATCGAGCACGGGCGCCTGTTCGGCGGCCTCAACTGGGTCGGCGTGAACACCCGCGTGATTTCCGCCAAGCGGCCGCGCGTGCTGGCCTACTGAAGGCCCAGGCATCTGTTTTTTCGATGAAATGCCGGCACGTGCCCCTAGCCTTGCGGCGGCGGGGACGTTATCCTTGAATCCATGTCCCGACCCCTGCGCATCTTTGAAGGCCGCTTCGGCCGCCTGATCCTCGCCGAGTCGCCGGAATCCTTCGGCGCCGGCGAGAACACCGCGCCGGTGGTCATCCTCAAGCACCAGGGTGCGGACTGCACCCTGCGCATCGGCGGCGCCCCGGTGCCGTTGACGCGCGACGACGTGGTCTTTGTCGAGCCGCTGGAGGCGCACGGCGCCGATGGCGCGCCCGGGCCCGCCGCTACGCGCGTGATCGAGTTCCACCCCGCGCCGCAATGGCTGCACGACGTGTTTCCCGAATGCTTTCAGCCGGTCGGCGGCCGCGTCTTCGCGCACCCGCGGGAGACGATCACGCCGCGCATGCGCCAGCTCGCCGACACGCTGGCGATCGAGGCCCTCAACGACCAGTTCCTGTCGCCCGAGCGGCTCGAATTCATGCTCCAGGAGCTGATGCTGGCGGTGGTGGAGAACTACCTCGCGCGCCGCCGCGCCGGCGCTGCGCTGTGGCGCGGCTCGCGCTTCGCCGATACGCGCATCCGCAAGGCGCTCGGCCTGCTGCGCGCGCGCCCCAACAAGGACGTCAACATCGACGACCTGGCCAGCCAGGTCGGCCTGTCGCGCTCGCGCTTCTATGACCTGTTCCAGGTATCCACGGGGCGCTCGCCGCGCGCCTACCTCGACATGCTGTGCGTGGAAACCGCCATCGCCAAGCTCTCGAACGGGCGCGCGCGCATCGCCGACGTCTCCGCCGAGCTCGGTTTTTCGGCGCAGAGCAATTTCACGCGCTTCTTCCTCAACCAGGTTGGAATCCCGCCGTCCGAGTACCGGCGCGCCGCCGCGCGGCCCGGCGCTGCGGACGAGCCGCAGCCGCCCGAGCCGCAGCGCTGAGCGGCACGCCGCCGCGCGCTGGTGCGCCGACAGCGCGCGCGCTACGCTACCCTAGGCAGCCGACCGCCGGGACCCTGCGCCCGGGCAGGGCGGCCGCCTGCCGCCTGATCGGGGGATTCTGAATGCAGCGCCGCCACTACGACGAGATGCGCACGGAAAGCGGCGAAGTGCGCCCGCATTTCCGCGCGCTCTCGGAATGGCTCGCCGCGACACCCGCCGAGCGCGTGGCGGAAAAGCGCCGCGAGGCCGACCTGCTGTTTCACCGCGTCGGCATCACTTTCGCCGTCTATGGCGACGAGGCGGGCGCCGAGCGCCTGATCCCCTTCGACACCATCCCGCGCGTGATCCCGCGCGCGGAATGGGATTTCCTGGAGCGCGGCCTGCGCCAGCGCGTGGCCGCGCTCAACCGCTTTCTGCACGACATCTACCACCGCCAGGAAATCCTCGCCGCCGGCGTAATCCCCGCCGAGCAGGTGCTCACCAACGAGGCCTACCAGGTGGCGATGCTCGGGCTCGACCTGCCCAACGAGGTGTATTCGCACGTCGCCGGCATCGACCTCATCCGCCACGACGACGGCCAGTACTACGTGCTCGAGGACAACTTGCGCACGCCCTCGGGCGTCTCGTACACGCTCGAGAACCGCAAGATGATGATGCGGCTGTTTCCGGAGCTGTTCGACCGCCAGCGCGTCTACCCGGTCGAGCACTATCCGGCGCTGCTCCTCGAGACGCTGCGCGCCGCGGCGCCGCCGCGCGCGCGCGACCCCGTGGTGGTGGTGCTGACGCCGGGACAGTACAACAGCGCCTACTTCGAGCACGCCTTCCTCGCGCAGCAGATGGGCGTCGAGCTGGTCGAGGGGCCGGACCTGTTCGTGAAGGACGGCAACGTCCTCATGCGCACCACGGCGGGCAGCCAGCGCGTCGACGTCATCTACCGCCGCGTCGACGACGCGTTCCTCGATCCGCTCGCCTTTCGCGAGGACTCCTATCTCGGCGTGCCGGGCCTGCTGTCGGTGTACCGCGCCGGCCACGTCGGCCTCGCCAACGCCATCGGCACCGGCGTCGCCGACGACAAGTCGACCTACCCCTACGTGCCGGAGATGATCCGCTTCTACCTCGGCGAGGAGCCGATCCTGAAGAACGTGCCGACCTGGCAGTGCAAGCGGCCCGAGGACCTCGCGCACGTCATGGACAACCTCGCCGAGCTGGTGGTGAAGGAGGTGCAGGGCTCGGGCGGCTACGGCATGCTGATCGGCCCCGCATCGACCAAGGCCGAGATCGAGGCGTACCGCAAGCGCGTGCGCGCCAACCCGGCGAACTTCATCGCCCAGCCGACGCTGTCGCTCTCGACCTGCCCGACCTTCGTCGACAAGGGCATCGCGCCGCGCCACGTCGACCTGCGCCCGTTCGTGCTCTCCGGCAAGGAGATGCGCCTGGTGCCCGGGGGCCTGACGCGCGTCGCGTTGCGCGAGGGCTCGCTGGTGGTCAACTCCTCGCAGGGCGGCGGCACCAAGGACACCTGGGTGGTGGACTGATGCTCTCGCGCGTCGCCAATCGCATTTTCTGGATGAGCCGCCAGATGGAGCGCGCGGAGAACATGGCGCGCATTCTCGGCGTCACCTCCAACCTGGTGATGTTCGGCACCAAGGACGTGCAGGAGCAGAACCTGCTCGCGCCGCTGTCGATCACCGAAACCGAGGCCGAATTTTTCGAGCGCCACGACAAGCTCACCCTGCCCACGCTGATCGAGTTTCTCGCGCTGGACGAAAAGAACCCGTCGTCGATCTACTCCTGCCTGAAGTGGGCGCGCGAGAACGCGCACGCGGTGCGATGGCAGATCACCTCCGAGATGTGGGAGACGCTGAACGGCACCTGGCTGGAGGTGCGTGCGGTGAAGCCCGCGCGCATCACCGGCGCGGGCGCGACGCAGTTCTTCGACTGGGTGAAGGACCGCAGCCACCTCTTCCGCGGCGTCACCTACGGCACCATCCTGCGCGGCGAGGCGTTCAATTTCTCGCGCCTGGGCACGCACCTCGAGCGCGCCGACAACACGGCGCGCATCCTCGACGTGAAGTACCACGTGCTGCTGCCCTCGGTCGCGGACGTGGGCGGCGCGCTCGACTTCTACCAGTGGACGGCGCTGCTGCGCTCGGTGTCGTCCTTCGAGTCCTACCGCCAGCTCTACCGCGATCAGATCTACCCGATCAAGGTGGCGCAGCTCCTGCTCCTCGAGCGGCGCATGCCGCGCTCGCTCGCCGCGTGCTTCGATCTCATCAAGGATTCGATGGACCGCATCGAGGGGCAGCACGACCATGCCGCCAAGCGCCTCGCCTACGAGCTGCACGCGCGCCTGACGCACGCCGACATCGAGGAGATCTTCCAGGGCGGCCTGCACGAATACCTCGCCGCCTGCCTCGCCGACTTCGGCGAGCTCGGCAGCCGCATCGATCGCGCTTACCTGGGGGCGGTATGAAGCTCAGCCTGGTGCACGAGACGCATTACAGCTACGAATCGCCGGTGCGCTACTCGACGCAGTACCTGCGCCTCACGCCGCGCGACACGGCGCGCCAGAAGGTGCTCGCCTGGCGCCTGGAGACCCCGGGCCAGCCCGTCGGCACGCACGACGGTTACGGCAACGTGCTGCACGTGCTGACGCTGGACAAGCCGGTCACGGAGATCGTGATCCGCGCCGCCGGCGTGGTGGAAACCGCGCGCTCGGTCGACGAGCCCTCGGACTTCACCGGCACGCCGCTGTCGCCGCTGCTCTTTCTGCGCGCCACCGCGCTCACGCGCGCCGACGACAAGCTCGCCGAGTTTGCCGAGCGCTTTCGCCGCCGCGCTGGCACGCTGTCCGGGCAGCGCGAGCTGGCGGCGGCGGCGAAAAGCGACCTGCCCGGCGCCGATGCCGCCGCCGTGGTGCACCGGTTCATCGGCGGCTGCCGCCTGCTCGGCGTGCCGGCGCGGTTCGTTTCGGGATACATCTGCGCGTCGGGCGGCACGAATTACGCCGCGCCGCACGCCTGGGCCGAAGCCTGGGTGGTGGACCGCTGGCGCAGCTTCGACATCGCCAACGATTCGATCGTCGGCGAAGGGCACATCAAGGTCGCCTTCGGCGCCGACTACAACGACGCCTGCCCGATCCGCGGCGTGCGCACGGGCGGCGGCGCCGAAACCATGCGCGCGCTCGCGCAGATCGCCCAGTAGACATGTCGATCCACGTCGCGCTGAACCACGTCACGCACTACCGCTACGACCGG
>JAOUGZ010000192.1 GCA_029865405.1 Betaproteobacteria bacterium | reverse complement strand
AATTGCCGGTGCCCACGCGCTTGCGCGCGATGCCGGCCTGCGCTACGTCACCGACGGCGTGGCCGGCATCGCGCGCAAGCGCGTGGGCACCGGCTGGGCCTACTACCTCCCGGACGGCCGGCGCATCGCCGACACCGCGACGCGCAAGCGCCTCAACGCGCTCGCCATCCCCCCGGCCTGGACCGACGTCTGGATCTGCCCCGATCCGGGCGGGCACATACAGGCCACGGCGCGCGATGCGCGCGGGCGCAAGCAGTACCGCTACCACCCGTCCTACCGCGAGGCGCGCGACCAGTCGAAGTTCCGACGCATGCTCGAATTCAGCGAGGCGCTGCCGCAGCTGCGCGAGCGCGTCGAGCGCGACCTGCGCGCCGAGGACCTGAGCCGCGCCCAGCTTCTCGCCACCGTGGTGCGGCTGCTCGACCGTACGCTGATCCGCGTCGGCAACGACGAGTACGCGCGCGAGAACCGCTCCTTCGGCCTCACCACGCTGCGCCGGCGCCACGTCAGCGTGAGCGGCGACTCGCTGCGCTTCAGCTTCCGCGGCAAGAGCGGCGTCGAGCACACGATCGCGGTGAGCGATCCGCGTCTCGCGCGCATCATCCAGCGCTGCCAGGATCTGCCGGGGCAGGAGATGTTCCAGTACCTCGACGCCGACAAGAAGCGCCAGGCGGTGTCCTCCGACGACATCAACGCCTACCTGCGCGAGGCGAGCGAGCGCGACGTCACCGCCAAGGACTTCCGCACCTGGGGCGGCACCATGCTGGCGGCGGTCGAGCTGCGCACCATGGGTCCGGCGGCGAGCCGCCGCGAAGCCGACCGCAACATCATTCGCGCCGTCGACGCAGTGGCCGAGCGCCTGGGCAACACGCGCACGGTGTGCCGCAAGTACTACGTGCACCCGGCGCTGCTGCAGGCCTACCTGCTCGGGCACACGGTGCCGCATCCGCCGCCGGCGGCCAAGCGCGCCAAGCGGCGCGCGCGCCCGGGCGGCGCGTTGCGCCGCGACGAGGTCGTGGTGCTGCAGTTCCTCCAGGAAAAGGTGCCCGACTGGACGCCGCCTTCCAGCTCGCCGACGTCGGCGCGGCCCAGTTCGCGCTGATTGGCGCCGTCGCGCTCGCCGGCTCGATCCTGGGCGGGCTCGCGGGGTACGGCACCGGCCTCGTGGTGCCGATCTTCCTCGCCCCCGTGGTGGGCATCGCCAACGTCGTGCCGGTGATGGCGGTGGGCATGATCTTCGCGAACGGCAGCCGCGTGGCCGCCTTCTGGGGCGACATCCACTGGCCTTACGCGCGGCGCATCCTGCTCGTCGGCCTGCCTGCGTGCGTCGCGGGCGCCTACGCCTATACGCTGCTCGAGGCGCGCTGGGTGGCGCTGCTGCTCGGCACGTTCTTCGTCGTCAGCGTGCCGGTGCGCCGGCTGCTGGCGCGCGCCGGCTGGCGGCTCGATGCGCGCGGCGTCACGGTAGCCGGGGCGGGCTTCGGCTTCATCAACGGCAGCATGACGGGCGTCGGGCTGCTGCTCATTTCCATGCTGATGGCGGCGGGCCTGCAGGGCGCGGCGCTCATCGCCACCGATGCCATCGTCTCGGTGATCATGGGCGCGGCCAAGATCGTGCTCTTCGGCAGCGTGGCGCGCCTCGACGTCGACCTCGCGCTCGCCGGGGTGCTGATCGGCCTGTGCACCATGCCCGGCGCGTTCATCGCGCGGCGCCTGCTGGCGCTGGTGCCGCTCCAGGTGCATACCGCCTTCATGGACGTGATCGTGATGGCGGGGGGCGCGAGCTTCCTGTGGCGCGCGTTCGCCTGACTTGCCAGGCGCCGCGGCCAGGCAGATACTTTAGGCTTGAGCTATTCAGGCCTCATGGATTCCGTGCTTCTGGATCGGGAGACGCGGGCCACGGTGGACGACCACCGCGCGCTGCGCCTGTGGCTGCGCCTGCTCACCTGCTCGCAGCTGATCGAGCGCCACGTGCGCTCGCGCCTGCGCAGCCGCTTCGGCACGACGCTGCCGCGCTTCGACCTGCTGTCGCAGCTCGAGCGCCATGCGCAGGGCCTGAAGATGAACGAGCTCTCGCGCCTGCTGATGGTCACCGGCGGCAACGTCACCGGCATCGTCGACCAGCTGGTGAAGGAGGGCCTGGTCGAGCGGCTGGACGACGCGAGCGACCGGCGCGCCTGGCGCGTGCGGCTCACGCGCGCCGGCGCCAAGGCGTTCGCCGAGATGGCGCGCCAGCATGAGCAGTGGGTGGTCGAGCTGATGGGAGGGCTGACGAGAAAGGAATCGGATTCGCTGATGCAGCTCCTCGCGCGACTTAAGCAAGTGACGCTGGAGAACGCGTAATGGATCGCTTCGCCCATCTCGATTGGCCTTTCTTCGATCCACCCCACGCGGCCTTATCGCGGGGGGTGGACAATTGGGCGCTCGCCAACCTGGAGCATGCGCATGGAGAGGATGCGGATGCGATCTGCAAGGAGCTGGTCAGAAAACTGGGTACAGCCGGCTACCTCAACTACTGCGTCAACGAGAACCCCGACGTAAGGTCGATTGCATTGATCCGGGAAGTGCTCGCCTACCACGCCGGCCTCGCCGACTTCGCCTTCGTCATGCAGGGCCTGGGCAGCGGGCCGATCGTTCTCGCCGGGACGGAGAAGCAGCGCAAGGAGTACTTGCCGAGGGCGGCGGCCGGCGACGCGATCGCAGCGTTTGCTCTGTCTGAACCCGACGCCGGGTCGGATGTCCAGGCGATCACGACCACCGCGAAGCGCAAGGGCACCGACTGGGTCCTCGACGGCGTGAAGACCTGGATCTCGAACGGCGGCATCGCCGACTTCTACGTCACGTTCGCCAAGGCCGATGAAGGCATCAGCGCTTTCGTCGTCGATGCCAAGGAGGTCGACGCAAGCGAGCGCATCGACATCGTCGCGCCGCACCCGATGGCGACGGTGAAGCTGCAGGGGGCGAGGGGCGAGCTCCTGGGCGAGGCGGGGCAGGGCTTCAAGCTGGCGATGCGCAATCTCGACGTCTTTCGCACGACGGTGGCGGGCGCCGCCCTGGGCTTCGCGCGCCGCGCGCTCGCCGAGGCGCTGGCGCGCGCGAAGGACCGCAGGATGTTCGGCCAGCGCCTCGCCGACCTGCAGCTGACGCAGGCGAAGCTCGCCGACATGGCCACCGCGATCGAGGCGAGCGCCCTGCTCACCTACCGCGCGGCGTGGCTGCGCGACGTGAAGCAGGTGCGCATCACGCGCGAAGCGGCGATGGCCAAGATGCAGGCCACCGAAGCCGCGCAAGCCGTGATCGACGACGCCGTGCAGATCCTCGGCGGCCTGGGCGTGATGCGCGGCCATGCCGTGGAGCGCCTGTACCGCGAAGTGCGCGCGCTGCGCATCTACGAGGGCGCGACCGAAGTGCAGAAGCTGATCATCGCGCGCGAGCTGCTGCGATGAGCGCGAAGACGGCGCACGTCGACACCTTCGCCCGCGACAGCCTGCCGCCGCGCGGCCAGTGGCCCGAGTTCCTGTTCGAGCGCCCCGAATTCCGCTACCCGGCGCGCATGAACTGCGCCACCGAGCTGCTCGACAAGATGGTGTCGAAGGGCTTCGGCCACCGCCCGGTGATCCGCGCGGAGGACGGCGGCTGCACCTACACCGAGCTCTACGCGCAGGCGAACCGCATCGCCAACGTGCTGGTGCGCGAGATGCAGCTCAAGCCCGGCAACCGCGTGCTGCTGCGCGGCCCGAACAGCCCGATGATGGCGGCGTGCTGGTTCGCGGTGATGAAGGCGGGCGGCGTGTGCGTGGCCACCATGCCGCTGCTGCGCGCGAAGGAGCTGACCGACATCGTCGTCAAGGCCGAGGTGAGCCACGCGCTCTGCGACCGGCGCCTGGCCGCCGAGCTCGAGGCCGCGCGGCCGGGCTGCCCGACGCTGCAGGCCGTCAAGTACTGGCACGACGACGCGCCGGATTCGATCGATGCGCTGTGCATGCGGCAAGCGCAGACGTTCACCAACGTCGATACGGCGGCCGAGGACGTGGCGCTCATCGCTTTTACCTCCGGCACCACCGGCCGGCCCAAGGGCACGATGCATTTTCATCGCGACGTGATCGCCATGTGCGACGCGTTCCCGCGCTCCTGCCTCGGCGCGAGCAGAGACGACGTGTTCTGCGGCACGCCGCCGCTCGCCTTCACCTTCGGCCTGGGCGGCTTGCTCGCCTTTCCGATGCGCGTGGGGGCGGCGACCGTGCTCGTCGAGAAGCTCTCGCCCGAGACGCTGCTGGAGACGATCCAGAAGTACAAGGCGACGGTGTGCTTCACCGCGCCGATCATGTACCGCGCCATGGCGGGGCTGGCGAAGGCTTACAACCTGAAGTCCCTGAAGAAGTGCGTCTCCGCCGGCGAAGCGCTGCCGGATGCCACGCGGCAGCTGTTCCGCGAGGCGACCGGCATCGAGATCATCGACGGCATCGGCTCCACCGAGATGATCCACATCTTCATCTCGCACACGCCCGGGCGCGTGCGCGCGGGCGCCACGGGCTACGCCGTGCCGGGCTACCGCGCGACGGTGCTCGATGACGAGGGCAGGCCCTGCAAGCCGGGCGTGGTCGGCCGGCTCGCCGTGAAGGGCCCCACCGGCTGCCGCTACCTCGCCGACGAGCGGCAGAAGGACTACGTGCAGGACGGCTGGAACGTGACGGGGGATGCCTACTCGATGGACGCCGACGGCTACTTCTTCTACCAGGCGCGCACCGACGACATGATCATCTCGGCGGGCTACAACATCGCGGGGCCGGAAGTGGAAGGTGCGCTCCTCGCGCACCCGGCGGTCGCCGAGTGCGGCGTCGTCGGCGCGCCGGACGCCGAGCGCGGCGCCATCGTCAAGGCCTACGTGGTGCTCAAGCCCGAGGCGCGCGCCTCGGCGAAGCTGATCCAGGACCTGCAGGCGCACGTGAAGAACGCCATCGCGCCCTACAAGTACCCGCGCGCCATCGAGTTCGTCGACGCGCTGCCGCGCACCGAGACGGGCAAGCTGCAGCGCTTCAAGCTGAGGACCCGGACATGATGACGATCCTGCAACCGCCCGGCTGGGCGAAACCCAGGGGCTTCGCCAACGGCATCGCCGTGAAGGGCGGGACCACGGTGTACATCGCGGGGCAGGTCGGCTTCACCGGCCGGGGCGAGTGGCAGGAGAAGGGCTTCGCCGGCCAGTTCCGCCAGGCGCTGCAGAATATCCTCGAAGTGCTGGCCGAGGCGGGTGGCCGGCCCCAGCACATCGTGCGCCTGACCTGGTACGTGCTCGACAAGACCGAGTACCTCGCATCGCTGAAAGAGGTGGGCGCGGCGTATCGCGAGCTGATGGGCCGGCACTATCCGGTGATGGCCGTGGTGCAGGTGGGCGGCCTGGTGGAGGACGCGGCGCGGCTCGAGATCGAGGCCACCGCCGTGGTTCCGGCGGCGTAAGGGGCTGAGGTGAAGGTCACCGTCATCGGCGGCGGCCCCGGCGGCCTGTATTTCGCGCTCCTCGCGAAGAAGGCCTGGCCGCGCTGGGACATCACCTGCTACGAGCGGAACCGCCCCGACGACACCTTCGGCTTCGGCGTGGTGTTCTCGGACCAGACGCTCGACACGTTCAAGGCCTACGACGCGGTCACCTACGAGCGCATCCGCCGGCGCTTCGCCTACTGGGGCGACGTCGACGTGGTGTACAAGGGCCGCACCCTGCGCTCGGGCGGCAACGGCTTCTGCGGCTGCTCGAGGAACGCGCTCCTCGCGATCCTGCAGGACCGCTGTCGCGAGCTCGGCGTCGCCATCCGCTTCCAGACCGAGGTCGAGGGGCTGGAGGCGTTCGCCGACTCGGACCTCGTCGTCGTCGCCGACGGCATCAACTCGAGAATCCGCGAGCAGCACAAGAACCACT
>JAOUGZ010000191.1 GCA_029865405.1 Betaproteobacteria bacterium | reverse complement strand
GGTGTGGCCGCGCTCGAGATCGGCAAGGCGCTCGGCGCACGCGTCATCGCCTGCGCCTCGAGCGACGAGAAGCTCGCGGTCTGCCGCCAGCACGGCGCCGATGAAACCATCAACTACGCCAGCGAGGACTTGCGCGAGCGCATCAAGGCGCTGACCGGCGGCAAGGGCGTCGACGTGATCTACGACGCGGTGGGCGGCCCGTACACGGAGCCCGCGTTCCGCTCCATCGCCTGGCGTGGGCGGCATCTGGTGATCGGCTTCGCCGCCGGCGACATCCCGAAGCTGCCGCTCAACCTGGCGCTGCTCAAGGGCGCGGCGGTGGTGGGGGTCTTCTGGGGCGATTTCACGCGGCGCGAGCCAAAGCTCTTTGCCGAGAGCGCGGGCCAGCTTGCGCGCTGGTACCGGGAGGGCAAGCTCAAGCCCCACGTCTCGGCCACGTTCCCGCTGGCCAAGGCCGCCGACGCCATGAACCTGCTCGCCTCGCGCAAGGCGAAAGGCAAAGTCGTCGTCACCATCGGTGCCTAGCGTCCTCGTCGTCGGCGCCGGCGCCATCGGCGCGTTCTACGGCGGGGTGCTGGCGCGGGCCGGCTGCGAGGTTTCGGTGGTCGCGCGCTCCGACCATGATGTTGTCGCGCGCCAGGGCTACCGCATCGACAGCCTCCTCGGCGATCTGTCGTTCAAGCCGCACCGGGTCCTGCGCGAGCCGGCGGGCGCGCCCGACTATCTGCTCGTGGCGACGAAACTGGTGCGCGGCCTGGATCGCGCGGCATTGATCCGCCCGGCGCTCGGCGTTGCCAGCGTCATCGTGCTGGTGCAAAACGGGATCGGCATCGAGGACGAGGTGGCGCGGGCGTGCCCGGATCACGAGCTGCTCTCGGCGATCGCCTATGCCGCGGTGAGCCGGGAAGCCCCGGGACACGTGCGCCACCAGTCGGAGTTCACGCGCCTGGTGCTCGGGCGCTATCCCCAGGGCGCGTCGCGCGCGGCGCAGCGACTGGCCGACCTGGTGAAGCAGGGGGGATCGAGCGCCCAGGTCACCGAGGACATCGTCGGCGAGCGCTGGCGAAAGTGCGCGTGGAACACGGTGTTCAACCCGATTTCTGCGCTCGGCGGCGGGCTCGGCACCCGGGACATCCTGTCCTCGGAAGCGAACGTGGCGTTCGTGCGGGAGGCGATCGCGGAGGTCTGCGCAATCGCCGCAGCCGCGGGCCATGCACTCGCCGCGGACACGGTCGACAAGACGATCGCGGGAACGCTGCGCATGCCGAATTACGTTTCGAGCATGGGGCAGGACGTCCTCGCCGGCCGCGCCCTGGAAACCGAGGCGCTGCTCGGCAACGCGGTGCGCGCCGCACGGCACCACGGCGTGCCGGTGCCGCGCCTCGAATCGCTCTACCACCTGCTGCAGATGCTGGAACAGAAACTGGCGGCGGACGCTTGAGCGAATCGCTGACCAGCCTCGCCTCGCCGCTGGTGCTCGCCCTATGCGCGGCAGTCGTGTTCGCCGCCTATGTGTTGCGCGGTGCCACCGGATTCGGCGCCGGCGTGGTGGCGATCCCGCTTCTTGCGCTAGTGATGCCGCTCACGGTGGTGATTCCCGTGATCACGACGCTCGGCATCGTCGCCTCGCTGGGCCAGTCGGTGCAGGAGTTCCGCCACGTCGATTGGCGCGCGCTGCGCGGCCTCGCGCTGCCGTCGGCCGTCGGCATGGGGATCGGATTGTGGCTGTTCGCATCCCTCGACCAGGCGCTGCTCGTCAAGGCGTTTGCCGCGTTCATCATCCTGTACGGGTCCTGGGGACTGCTGCCGCGCCGCCCCGCGTGGCGCCTGCCCGGGCCGGCGCTCGCCGCCGTTGCCGGCAGCTCGGGCGGGCTGGTGGCGACGCTCTTCGGCGGTATGGCGGGCCCGTTCTACGTCATTTACCTGCGCGCGCTGGCGCTCGACAAGCGGCGCTTTCGCGCCAGCATGTCCTCGGTGCTGCTTTGCCTCGGCCTGGTGCGCGCCGGCGGCTACGGCAGCCTGGGTTTCTTCGATCGCCGGGCGATCGCGGCGCTCCTGCTCTTCGCGCCGATCATGGTGCTTGCCATGTTCCTCGGCGACCGCTGGCATGCGCGCCTCGACCAGGCGAAGTTCGAGCGCGTCGTCGCGCTGCTGCTGGCCGGAAGCGGCGTGGCGCTGCTGCTCAAGTAGCGGGCGGCGCGCCGTCGCCCGGCCCGAGCGGCCGCTGCATGAGCACGCTGTCCACCCAGCGGCCGAACTTGTAGCCCGTCGAGCGCAGCGTGCCGACGCGCAGGAACCCGAAGCGCGCGTGCAAGGCGATGGACGCGGCATTGGCACTGTCGCCGATCACGGCGATGACCTGGCGATAGCCCTGCCGCTCGCAGCGCGCGATGAGCTCGGCGAGGATTTTCGCGCCCAGGCCCTGGCCAGCGCTGCCGTCCCGGATGTAGACGGAGTCCTCCAGCGCATAGCGGTAGGCGGAGCGCGCCCGATACGGCGCGCAGTAGCCGAAACCCAGCACTTCGGCGTCGCGAGCCGCCACCAGGTAAGGCAGCCCGCGGCCGGTAACGTCGGCATGACGGCGGCGCATTTCGTCCAGGTCGGGCGGCACTTCCTCGAAGGACGCCAGCCCGCGCAACACGTGATGCGCATAAATGGCGTGGATCGCCGGGAGGTCGCCTTGGGCGGCATCACGCACTTCCACGTCAGCGGGCGTAGGCGGGCTCTTCGCGGTCGAGATTGCGCTTCAACGCGGCAAAATGCGCGCCCGCGTACTTCGGCGTGTCGGCGAGGATCATGCGGTAGGTCTCGCGTACCACGTCGGGACGCACTTTCCTGAACGGCAGGCCCGTGGCGCGCGCCAGCACCTGCAGGCGGCAGGCGCGTTCCAGGTAGTACATCAGGTCGTAGGCTTCGGCGACCGACGGGCCGACGACGATTACGCCATGATTGGCGAGGAACAGGATGCGCTTGTCGCCGAGCACGCGCGCCAGGCGGTCGCCCTCGGCGGTGTCGACGACCAGTCCGTTGTACGTGTCGTCATAGGCGATGTCGTCGGCGAAACGCAGCGCGTTCTGCTCCACCATCTCCAGCCGGCCCGGCTCGGTGAGCGTGAGCGCGGTGGCGTACGGCATGTGGGTGTGCAACACGCACACTGCACGCGGATTGGCAAGATGGATGCGCGAGTGGATGAAGAAGGCGGTCTTCTCCGCCTCGCCTTCCCCCGCGAGCACGTTGCCCTCGGCGTCCAGCACGAGCAGGTTGGATGCGGTCACCTCGCTCCAGTGCAAGCCGTAGGCGTTCAGCAGGAACCGCCGGCCGTCGGGAAGCATGAGCGTAAAGTGATTGCACACGCCTTCATGCAGGTCCATGCGCACCGCCAGGCGAAACGCGGCCGCCAGATCGACGCGCGCCCCGTTCTCGGTTAAGGCCTCGACGCCCGGCTGTTCGAGCTTGCCCATGGCGGCGATTATATGCGCAACCGTTCACGTGCCAAGGCAAGCGTCGCCTGTATCATGCCCTGCTTCCCGCAGCCGAGCCCATTTTGAGAGAAACGCGCGACCAGGCCATCGCATTTGCAGATCTTGCGGGCAGCACGCGCTTGTACCGCGAGCTGGGTGACGCGGCGGCGCGCGACCTGACGCATCGGTTCTACGACAGGGTCGCCGCGGAGCTGCCGGCGCACGGCGGGCGATTGGTGAAGACGCTGGGCGACGGCGTCATGTGCGCCTTCGCCGACGCCGACCAAGCGGTCATGGCGATGAGCGCGTTGCACGCCCACCTGTCCGCCGCGCGGGCGCCGGCCCCGCCGCTGCAGGTGCATTCCGGCATCAGCTACGGCTCCGTGATCATCGAGGGCGCCGACATCTTCGGCACCATCGTGAATGTCGCCGCCTACCTCGCCGCGATCGCGCGCACCGACCAGATCCTCGCCACGCAGGCGGTCGCGGACCGGTTGAGCGCGCCGCTGCGCAGCTGCGCCCGCACCGCCTACGCGGCCCGCCTGAAGGGCGACGACCGCAATTCCCCGGTGCACGAAATCGTCTGGCAGACCGATCGCGCCGAGATCACCCACCGCAATCCGGCGGCGGTCGGCATACTCCCGGCCGACGAAGGGGCGATGCAGTTCGTGTTCGCCGGGAACCGGCACCGGGTCAGCGCCTTTCACCCGCTGCTGACGCTCGGGCGCGGCGAAGGCAACACCATCGTCATCGCGGACGACTTTGCTTCGCGCGGGCACGCCGTGGTGGAAGTCGACACCATGCGCTTCAAACTCATCGATCGCAGCGCCAACGGAACCTATGTCGCCTTCGACGGCATGCCCGGCGAGATGCGCCTGCTGCGCGGCGAAACCGCACTGCATGGCAGCGGCCGCATCAGCCTCGGCCGGCCTCTGTCCGATGCACTGGCGTTGCCGATCGCGTTCAGCCGCGATCAGCGTGCGCTATACCGCGTCTAGCGCACAGGCCGGCGCTTATCCTCAGGTCCAGTCGCGGCCCTTGATCTACACTCGGCGCGACGCCCGGAATCCGGGCCACACGTCATAGGGGCGAACGATGAAGCAAGGCATCTGGCTGACCCTCGGCTTGGCTGCGCTCGCGCTGCTCGCCGGTTGCGCGGGCAGCGGACATGGCCGCGACATTAACGACCCCGGCAACTCGCTGGTGTTCGGCTACGTGGACATGTCCGACGCGCCCACGCGCGTGAACGGCGCCTCCATCATGCAGGTGGCGCCGCCGACCGACAAGCCGTACTGGGGCACCGACGTACGCGATGGCCTGTTCTATTCCTACTACCTGCCGCCAGGGTCATACAAGCTGGCGTCGCTTTCGGGGTCGAGCTTCTGGAAGGGAGATTACCGCTACAACTTTCCCAGGCAGGGCGCCGATACGGCGGTGCGCATTGCCAAGCCCGGCATCTACTTCCTCGGCGCTTACAAGTACAAGGACGTGAAGACCGGCTTCTTCGAGGCGGGGAAATTCAACATGGAGCGCGTCAATACGCCCACCGAAGCGGAGCTCCTGCGCCGCATACTCGAAGACGGGGAGATCAAGGGCTCGGCCTGGGAGGCGAAGATCCGCGCGCGTCTTGCGCAGCTGAAATGACGCGTGCGCTGGCGCTGCTCGTTGCGCTCGCGTTGGCGGGCTGCGCCCCGGCGCCGCGCGCGCCGGTCGACAGCCAGGAGGCGGTCGCGACGGGGGATACCATCGTCGTCGGCCGGGTGGAGCTCGTGCCCCCGCTGCGTAAAGGCGAGCAGCGTCTGCGCGGCGTCGGCAGTGGGCGATACGAGAACACGATTTTCCTGCTTACCGACGAGCGGCTGCGCAAGTTGCCCCCGGATCCAGCGCTCTCCGATTTTGCAGGGCGCATAGAGGCGACGCTCGGCAGCATCTTCTACGTGCGCAGCAGCGATCGCCCGTTCTACATCCTCGGCGGCGTCCTGTTCCTCGAAATCGGCAGCGGCATGAGCCGTGCGCGTTTCCCGGGCGGGCTGAAGGTGGCGCTCAAGGCCGGGGAGCGCGCCGTGTATATCGGCACCCTACGCTATCACCGCGACGAATTTTTTGAGATTACCAGCGTGGTCGTGGTCGATGAGTACGCCGCCGCCAATGCCGAGTTCAGGAAGAAGTTCGGCGGCGTGCCCTTGCGCAAGGCGCTGATGATCCCAGCGAAGTAAAGCGGAAAAACAAAAGGCCGCCCGTAGGCGGCCTCTTGCCGAGACCTTTCCTTACGTCAGCTGCCGCTCGCCGCCGTCGCTTCCGTCGCGGCGGGGGCCTCCTCCACTGCCGGAATTTCCAGCAGCGGCGGCTCGGCCGCCTGATCCTTGCGGATCTTGTGGAACGCCATGCCGGTGCCCGCCGGGATCAGGCGCCCGACGATCACGTTTTCCTTCAAGCCGCGCAAGGGGTCGCGCTTGCCCATGATGGCGGCTTCAGTCAGCA
>JAOUGZ010000190.1 GCA_029865405.1 Betaproteobacteria bacterium | reverse complement strand
CGGGCAGCGAAGGGAAATAGTACACGGCGCAACAATGACCTGCACGCAATCCAGCAGTGGCGCGGTGGCTACGCGCGCTGCAATAGCGGGCGCATCGCAATGAGCCCGAGGGCGGGACCCGGCGTGAGCAGGATAAAGAGATATTGCACTGGCAGCCATGCCGCCGCCGCGTTCAGCAGCTCGATCGCCGGGATGGTGATGGCGAAGCCGATGCAGTTGGCGATCGTGAGCGCCGAGCCGACGAACGCGCGCGGCGCGTTGGCGGCGTTGAGGGCCGAGAACTGCGGCGAGTCGCCCACCACCGCCACACCCCAGACGAGGAGGAAAGCGAGGAACACCGGCGCCGGCGCGAGGAACACGAGCGGAGAGAGCAGACAGCACGCGCCCGAGGTGCCCAGTTGCGCCACCGCGACCCGTGCGCTGCCCACCCGCAGCGAAACGCGGCCGCCCACGGCGCAGCCGAAGAAGCCCGCGGCGATGACGGCGAACGCCCACGCGGAGACGTTGTCCACGGCGCCGCGCGCGGCGAGCGCGACCGGCACGAACGCCCAGAAGGCGTACAGCTCCCACATGTGGCCGAAGTAGCCGAAGGCCGAAGCGCGGAAGTCGCGCGAGCGGAACACGGAAGCGAGCGCCGTAGGGTCGAACTTCGTGCCGCGCGAAAGATGCGGGCCGTCCGGCACCAGCGCGTACATCAGGACGCCCCCGAGGGCCGCGCAGCCCGATACCCCGAGCATCACGGTCTCCCACGGCCACGCTTGGCCGAGGCCCTTCAGCAGGTGCGGGAAGGCGGTGCCCAGCACCAGTGCGCCCACCAGCAGCCCGAGCGCGTGGCCGAGGTCCTTCTGGAACCAGCCCGAGGCGATCTTCATGCCCACCGGGTAGATGCCGGCGAGAAAGAAGCCGGTGGCGAAGCGCGTGACGAGAAGCATCGAGAGGCTGCCGTCGGCCGCATACGCGGCTAGATTGGCGAGCGCGCCCGCGAGCGAGCAGGCGAGGTAGACCAGCCGGGGCGAGAAGCGGTCGGCGATCGCGAGGAACGCGAACACCAGCGTGCCGGCGATGAAGCCGAGCTGCACCGCGGAGGTGACGTAGCCGAGCGCCGCCGCCGGCAGGCCCCAGGCGCGCTGCAGCTCCGGGAGCACGGCGTTGCCTGCGAACCAGATCGAGGAACCCGCGAATTGCGCGATCACGATGACCGGCAGGATGCGCGCGGGCCGTGGCTGCGTGGGGGTCACGCGGCTGAGGCTATCATTGGCCCTGCATGACGCCCAAGCACGAAACCGCGCGCGCCTGGATCGGCGCGGCCGAACGCGTCGTCGTCCTCAGCGGCGCCGGCATCTCCACCGATTCCGGTATCCCCGACTTCCGCGGCCCGCAGGGCGTGTGGACGAAGAACCCCAAGGCCGAGAAGCTCTCCGACATCCGCTACTACATGAGCGACCCCGAGGTGCGGCGCCTGTCGTGGCAGAGCCGGCTCGAGCACAGCGCCTGGCGCGCGCAGCCCAACGCCGGGCACCGCGCGCTCGTCGAGCTGGAAAAGCGCGGCCGGCTGCACGCGCTCATCACGCAGAACATCGACGAGCTGCACCAGATCGCCGGCAACTCGCGGGAGAAGGTGATCGAGGTGCACGGCACCATGCGCCAGGTGGTGTGCATGAGCTGCGACGAGCGCGCGCCGATGGAAAAGGCGCTCGCCCGCGTGCGCGCGGGGGAGGCCGACCCGCCGTGCCGCAGCTGCGGCGGGATCCTGAAGAGCGCCACCATCTCCTTCGGGCAGGCGCTGGTGCCCGAGGTGATCGATCGCGCCATGCAGGCGGCGGCCAGCGCCGACGTGTTCCTGTCGGTCGGCACCAGCCTGCAGGTCTATCCGATCGCCGGCGCGGTGCAGATCGCGAAGAGCGCCGGCGCGCGGCTCGTCATCATCAACGCCGAGCCGACCCCGTTCGACGACATGGCCGATGCGGTGTTCAACGAGTCGATCAGCGAGGTGCTGCCGGCGCTCGTCGCCCGCGACTAGCGCGGGCTCCACGACCGCGCGCAGCGAAAGCCGATGTTGTGATGCCCCGCTTGGGGCGCGCGCGAGAGCGTGCGGCCCCGCTGCGTGGCGGTGAGCTCGTCGGCGGGCGAGTCGTGCCCGCCGCCGCGCGTGCCGCGCACGGCGCGCGCATCGGGCGACTCGCGCCCGTCATCGGCGCGATAGGGGTAGGGCCGATACGCGCTCGATACCCATTCCCAGACGTTGCCCGCGAGGTCGAGGGCGCCATAGGGACTCGCGCCCGCCGGGCGGCGGCCCACCGGCGCGGTTGCGTTCCAGCCGGCGCCGAAGTGCGCGCGCGCCGCGTCCGGCGGATCGTTACCCCAGGGATAGACACGCGCATCCGCGCCGCGCGCCGCCTTTTCCCATTCGGCTTCCGTCGGCAATCGCTTGCCGGCCCAGGCGCAGTATTCGCGCGCCCCCGGCCACGATGCTTCGACCACCGGGTGGTCCTCAAAGCCGCGATCCGCCTGCCAGCGGCCGTCGCGCAGGCGGATCCGCGCATCGCGGTCGTCGTCGTCGAACAGCCGTTCGCCGTGCGCGTTGCGCGTGCCTGCCGCCTCGAGGAAACGAGCAAACGCGGCGTTCGTGACCGGCACGCGATCGATCTGGAACGCGGCAAGCACAACCCGATGCGCGGGCCGCTCGTCCGCCGGCCCGTCGTCTCGGCCCATGGTGAAGGGGCCTGCGGGCACCTCGATCATGTCGGACGCTGCCGCGACCAGCGCGGCGAGGACGCCGGAGATGATGCTCAGCCGCGCCCCACGAACGGCATCTTGGTCGCCATCACCGTCATGGTGAGAACGTTCGATTCCTTCGGCAGCCCGGCCATGTAGACGATGGCGTCGGCCACGTGCTGCACGTCCATGCGCGGCTCGACCATCGTGGTGCCGTTCGGCTGCGGCACGCCCTTGGTCATGCGCTCGGTCATCGGCGTCACCGCGTTGCCGATGTCGATCTGGCTGCCGCAGATGTCGTAGGCGCGGCCATCGAGCGCGATGCACTTGGTGAGGCCCGTCACCGCGTGCTTGGTCGAGGTGTAGGCAACGGAGAAGGGGCGCGGCGCGTGCGCCGAGATCGAGCCGTTGTTGATGATGCGCCCGCCCTGGGGATTCTGCTTCCTGAAGATGCGGAACGCCTCCTGCGCGCACAGGAACATGCCGTTCAGGTTCACGTCCACCACTTCCTTCCACTTCTCGTAGGGCAGCTCGTCCATCGGCACGGGCGGCGCGCCCATGCCGGCGTTGTTGAAGAGCAGGTCCAGGCGCCCGAACTTCTCCAGCGTCTTCGCGAACAGGTTCTTCACCGAGTCGGGCTTACTGACGTCGGTAGCGACCGCGAGCGCGTTCGCGGCGCCGCAGTCGGCGACGATCTTCTCCAGGAGCTCGGCGCGGCGCGCGGCGAAGGCGACCCTCCAGCCGGCCTTGACCAGCGCCCGGCCCGCGGCCTCGCCGATGCCCGTGGAGGCGCCGGTGACCACGGCGACTTTGTGCTGTGCGGCCATGCTAATTTCTCCTCATGGTGAAGCGGGCGATGCTACCGCAAGTGCGGCTGCGCCGGCACCGCCCGGGCGACCTCGGCTGGGTGGTGCAGCGCCACGGCGAGCTGTACTGGAAGGAGTACGGCTACGACGAGCGCTTCGAGGCGCTCGTTGCCGGAATCGCGGCGCGGTTCGTGGAGAAGTTCGATCCACGTCGCGAGCGCTGCTGGATCGCCGAGCGCAGGGGCGAACGTCTCGGGGCCGTGCTGGTGGTCAAGCAGTCGCCGGGCGTGGCGAAGCTGCGGCTGCTGATCGTGGAGCCGAAGGCGCGGGGGCTAGGCCTGGGCATGCGGCTCGTCAAAGCGTGCATTGGTTTCGCCCGCGCGGCCAGATACAGGAAACTGGTGTTGTGGACGCAGAGCGAATTGGCGGCCGCGCGGGCGATCTATGAAAAACTCGGCTTCCGCAAGGTGCGTGCGGAGCCGCATCGCAGCTTCGGCAAGCGGCTGACGGGCGAGTACTGGGAGCTCGCGCTCTAGAGCTCGAACAGGATGTAGAGCCCGCAAGCAACCAACGCCACACCGGCAGCGTAGGATGTGAGCCGCCTCGCGGGCAGCAGCTTCTCTACGTAGACGAATGCGGCAATCAGCGCCACCCATGCCAGGTTCATGATCCCGGCGACGAACAGCAGCAGCATGAGCGCCCAGCAGCAGCCGAGACAATAGGCGCCGTGCTCGAGACCCATCCCCAACGCTCCGGCGCTGCCTGCGCGCCATCGCGTCATGAGGAATTCGACGGGGTGACGGCACTTGCGCAGGCAGGCCTGCTTGAGC
Source organism: Betaproteobacteria bacterium (assembly GCA_029865405.1). The sequence continues at coordinate 1,595 of JAOUGZ010000190.1, read as the reverse complement.
GGCGTTACCTGATAGAGTCCGGCGGCGACCACCGCGAGTGCGCCCAGTGCGCCGCTCGCGACTGTCATGCTGGGCGTCATTAGGGCCGCTGCCTCGAGTGAGACTTGCAGCGTGGTCGCCGCCGCGCTGAACGCAGTCCACGCCAGCAGGTACCCGGCCACGAAGATCCAGGTTGCCGGTAGCGCAGAGCCGCGCTCAGCGTGCTTGCGCGCCATCGAGCCGTACAGGACGATGGTCGGTGCAGCACTCGGCAGCATCATGCCCACCATCATGATCGCCCACATTGCGAAGGTCATGCCGACGGCGCCGGCGCTCGCGGCGCGCGGCGCAGCTTCGGCGGCCAGCGACGAGTGATCCATGCCTGCGGCCATGTGCCACAGGTATACCCACGACAGGATCACGAGCGCGGCGAGGCCGCCGAGCGTCGCCCGGCGGTCGTAGCGCTGGCCCGCCTCAGGGCCGTGCGCAGCCTCGGGCGCTTCTAGCCCTGCCACGCGAAGGGCGCGAAATGCCCGTTACGCGTGCCGCTGGTGTCCTTCCACTTGATACCGAAGGCGTTGAAGATGCTTCGCGTCGCCTTGGCGAGCGCGAGGCGCGTGTTGACCGGATGCGCGGTGTTATCGAGGAACAGCGGCTCGCTCGTGCGCACGGCACCGGCGACGCCTTCGCAAGCCTGGTCGATAAGGTCGCCCGCCTTGACGGAAAACTTCATGCCGTCCGCATCGAAGCGGATCTGGCGCTTTTCGACGCCAGCGACCTTGCCGACCAGCGGCGCCAGCGCCGCCATCGGGCCGCCGGCCGCGCCCGTGGCGATCGCGCCGATCGCTTCAACCTGCTTGTCGTTGGCGCGTTCGTCGACGATGAGACCCACCGTGATATTTCCCTCCGCCATCGCCTTGGGCGCGTGCATGACGACGATGAACGAAAGGCCGTCGAGCTTGACCCCGTCCTTTTCCCCCTTGTCGATACGCATCGCGATCGCGGCCTTGCATTCGCCTTCCGTCGGGCGCGCCGTGAGGTGCGAGGGTGCGCAGGGGCACAGGTAGGTGCAGTTGCAGGTTTCCATGTACTGGCCTTCGATCTTCCAAGCAGCCATGAGGTCCTCCTCCCTGGTAATCGAGCAAGCGGCCGGGCGCTGCACACAGCCCCGGGGGCCGGCGCCGGGAAACAGGCTACTCTCGAACTCCTCGGGCGCGCAATATCTGCGCGCTCAGCGCGGCAATCTCATCGGCTATTGCCGGCTCCCGGGGAAAGTGGCGATTGGCTTCGCGGTACCAGTAGCGCGCGTTTGAGGTATCGCCCTCCATCAGGTGCACGATGCCGTGCGCCCAGCAGGCGAGCGGCGATTCCTCGTCCTTCTGCACGATCACGTGCGCCGCCTCCCAGTCGCCTTTGCGCAGCAGAGCCACCGCCTTGGCAAGTTCGTCCGTCTTCATGACGGCGGCGGCTGGCCGTCCGAGGGGCCTTTCAGCTCCACCGTATTGCCCTCGGGGTCGGTGACGTAGATGGAGATGCCGTTGCCTTCCGCGCCGTAACGCTTGCGGATCTCGCCGACCTCGATGCCGTGGCGCTTGAGGTGCGCGACGATCGCGTCC
>JAOUGZ010000189.1 GCA_029865405.1 Betaproteobacteria bacterium | reverse complement strand
CGATGCGGTGCGCGCCGGCAAGGTGGCAGTCGGCATGAGCAAGGAGCAGGTGCTCGTCGCCATCGGCTACCCGCCGATGCACCAGACGCCGAGTCTGGACGCGCCGCAATGGAAGTACTGGCACACCGGTTTCGGGTCGTATCTCGTGGTCTGGGACAACGCGGGAAGGGTGAAGGACGTCATCGCGGACCCGCAGACCCGCTTCGGCGTGCTGCACGAGCCCGGCCGGTAATCCTACGTTCCAAGCGAAGCCACGGCGCAGCGGCGCCGCGAAGGAGCGTAGTCTGCGCGCTTGTTGCGCCGCAGCATCCATAATGTTATAATTTCTCGGTTGCATTGCTCGCTGTTGATGCACTGCAGCAACCAACCCCGCAGAATTCTTCGCGGCAAGGTTTCAAGCATGCGCCGGATCATTTCGCTCCGCGCGCCCTATCCAGAAGCATCGTCCGGATCGACGTTCCGGGCCAACCTTGGAGGGTCTCCCCTTATGTCGCTTAAGCTCTCGATTTACGCTTCGCTTTCAGCAGTCGTGCTTTCGTTTGGCATCGCTCCCGTGCAGGCCGACGTGGACTTGCCGGGTTACTGGACCGACCAGCGCGGCGAAGTCGTGCGGAACGGCCAAGGGCTTTGCTGGCGCACCCAATACTGGACACCCGCGCGGGCAACCGAAGCCTGCGATCCGGATCTCATGCCGAAGCCCGTAGCGATCGTCACGCCGCCGCAGCCGGTGGCACCGATGCCCGCCCGCGCCGAACCCGCACCGGCGCCTGTTGCGCCAATCGCCGTCGCACCCGTCGTCGCACCGGCAATCGTGCCGGCGCCGGCGCCGCGCCGGGAAAAGGTCGCGCTTTCCGCAGACGCGCTCTTCACGTTCGGCAAGGCGGACCTGCGACCCACGGCCATGGAGAAGCTCGACGACCTCGTAGGCAAGTTGAAAGGGGTCGATCCGGAAAGCATTCATGTCACCGGCCACACCGACAGGCTGGGCAGCAGCGCCTATAACCAGCGCTTGTCGATGCAGCGCGCGGAGTCGATCAAGTCCTACCTGGTCAGCAGGGGCGTTGCGCCGAGCGAGATCGAGGTTGCCGGCAAGGGCGAGCTGGAATCGGTCACCAGGCCGAACGAGTGCACGGGACCGAAGGGCCCCAAGCTCATCGCCTGCCTGCAGGCTGACCGGCGCGTCGAGATCGAGTTGGTGGGTACGCGACTGCGTTGAGTATCTGCCGTTCGCGACAAGGTAGTTCGTTTCAAGAGACCCTCGGCTCCCCCTGGAGCGAGGGTCTTTTTTTCGGCCAAGCGGTGAGTTGATGCATGTCAATTGGCGTCTGCAGTGCCCACGCTTTAATATCCGCGTACTTGATCCCGGCCCTACACTCGGACAGGAGATGAGGATGAATCTTCGCGGTCTTCTGGTTGCCACGGCACTGGCGTTCTTGCCAATGGCGGCCCATGCCACAGAAAGCGTTACCGTCTATAAGGACGCGACCTGAGGTTGCTGCAGCTCGTGGATGGACCATCTTCGAGCAAACGGCTTCCGTGTGAAGCCGCAGGACGTCAGTAATCCCGCGCTCTACCGCTCGCGCCTCGGCGTGCCGCACGCGCTGGGCGCCTGCCACACCGCCGTGATCGAGGGCTATGCGATCGAGGGTCACGTTCCGGTACGCGAAATCAGGCGGCTCTTGAAAGAGCGCCCGAAGGCGATCGGGCTCGCCGTGCCCGGCATGCCGGCGGGGTCGCCGGGCATGGAAGGCCCACGAAGCGAGCCCTATGACGTGCTGCTCATACTCCCGGACGGCACCTCCAAGGTCTACGCGCGCTACGGTGCCCGCTGAGGCACACCACGCCAGGGCTCGATCGGTACAGGACGGTCAGGGCGCCTGCATTGCGCGGCAAAGCGTATACACGTTGGTCCCCGTCTCCACGTAACTGCCCACGCCGCCCGCAGCAGCGGCCGTGGCATCCACCGCGATCGGCGGGTTCGGCGCAGCCTGCAACATGCCGCGCACTGTACCGGTGGTGCGCGAGCCATCGTCCAATTGCGTGTCGACGGCGATGGCGATCTACTCCGACAAGTTCGCCGAGCAATAGGCCAGCACGGAAAACCCGCCCGCGCCCGCCGCGCCACCCAGTACCGGGCCGTACGTCGGCGCAGTGCCGTCGCCGCTTTGCACGCCAGTCAGGCCGCCGGCCACATTGCGCGGTTGCGTTGCGCCGCATCCCGAGATGAAGCCGGCGCGACGCAGGTGGTCCCACCAACTGCAGCTTTCCACGCTCGCGTCGCACGCTGCGTTGCCATTGTTGTAGGTGCCCGCCACCAGAGCGTTGCCGTCGCCGCTCGTGACTGCCCAGCGCGCCGCGGCACCGGCGTCATCGCCTGGCAACGCGCCATAGCGGTCGAAGTAGCCATGATAGGCGACCGAAACACCGGAGAACTCGGCGATCACGCTCTTCACCCGCGCCTGCGTGATCAGTTCCTCGCCCTTGAAAATGACGCCGAGCAGCAGGCCGACGATGACCAGCACGATCGCGATCTCGACCAGCGTGAAACCCCGCTGCGCCGCGCGCAGGCAGTACTGGCGCGCGGGCACGATGGGCTCGGTCTGCGGGGTTCTACTTCTTGCGCAGCTTGCGGATCGCCGCGAGCTGCGCAGCGAGCATCGCCAGCTCGCTTTCCACCGCGGCGATTTCCTGCTTGTCCTGCGCCTTGGCGCGCGCTTCCTCGGCCTTCTTCAGGGCCTCGTTCGCCTTCGCCTCGTCGAGGTCCGCGCCGCGGATTGCCGTGTCGGCGAGCACCGTGACCACTCTCGGCTGCACCTCGAGGATACCGCCGGCGACGAAGATGAGCTGCTCTTCGCCGCCGCCTGCGGGCACTATGCGAACTGCGCCGGGCTTGATGCGCGTGATCAGCGGCGTGTGCCGCGGATAGATGCCGAGCTCGCCTACCTCGCCGGGCAGGACGACGAATTCCGCCTCGCCGGAGAAGATCGCCTCCTCGGCGCTGACGACGTCAACGTGGATGGTGCTAGCGGCCATGAGGGGTCTTGGTTATTGGAGGGTCTTCGCCTTCTCGAACGCCTCTTCAATCTGTCCGACCATGTAGAAAGCCTGCTCGGGCAGCTGGTCGCAGCCGCCTTCGACGATCATCTTGAAGCCCTTGATCGTGTCCTTGAGCGTCACGTACTTGCCCGGCTGCCCGGTGAAGTTCTGCGCCACAGTAAATGGCTGCGACAGGAAGCGCTGGATTTTGCGCGCCCGCGACACCGCCAGCTTGTCCTCGGGCGAAAGCTCGTCCATGCCGAGAATCGCGATGATGTCCCGGAGTTCCTTGTAGCGCTGCAGCGTCGATTGCACGGCGCGCGTCGTGTTGTAGTGCTCTTCGCCGATGGTGTGCGGGTCGACCTGGCGCGAGGTCGAGTCGAGCGGATCCACCGCCGGGTAGATGCCGAGCGAGGCGATGTCGCGCGAGAGCACGACGGTGGCATCGAGGTGGCCGAACGTGGTGGCGGGCGAGGGGTCGGTGAGGTCGTCCGCCGGCACGTAGACCGCCTGGATCGAGGTGATGGAGCCCGTCTTGGTCGACGTAATGCGCTCCTGCAGGCGGCCCATTTCTTCGGCCAGCGTCGGCTGGTAGCCTACGGCAGAAGGCATGCGCCCGAGCAGCGCCGAGACTTCCGTGCCGGCGAGCGTGAAGCGGTAGATGTTGTCGACGAAGAAGAGGATGTCCCGGCCCTCGTCGCGGAACGCCTCGGCCATGGTGAGGCCGGTGAGCCCGACGCGCAGACGGTTGCCCGGCGGCTCGTTCATCTGGCCGAACACCATCGCGACCTTGGACTCGGTCAGGTTGTCGAGCTTGACGACGCCCGCTTCCATCATCTCGTGATAGAAGTCGTTGCCCTCGCGCGTACGCTCGCCCACGCCGGCGAATACCGACAGGCCCGAGTGCTGCGTGGCGATGTTGTTGATCAGCTCAAGCATGTTCACCGTCTTGCCGACGCCGGCGCCGCCGAACAGGCCGACCTTGCCGCCCTTGGCGAACGGGCAGATCAGATCGATGACCTTGATGCCGGTCTCGAGAAGCTCGACCGAGGGCGACAGTTCGTCGAACTTGGGTGCGAGCTGGTGGATCGAGCGGCGCGTCTCGGACTTGATCGGCCCGACGTCGTCGATGGGGCGCCCGAGAACATCCATGATGCGGCCAAGCGTGCCTTCGCCCACCGGCACCGAGATCGGCGCGCCGGTGCCGCGCACCTTCATGCCGCGGCGCAGGCCGTCGGAGGAACCGAGCGCGATGCAGCGCACCACGCCGTCGCCCAGTTGCTGCTCGACTTCGAAGGTCAGGCCCTTCTCGGCCAGCCCGCCCTCGCTCGTGTCTTCCTCGAGGATGAGCGCGTCGTAGATGTTGGGCATCGCTTCGCGCGGAAACTCGATGTCGGTGACTGCGCCGATGCACTGGACGATGGTGCCTTTGGTATCTGCCATGGTTCGATTCCTCAAACGGCGGCTGCGCCGCCCACGATTTCCGAAAGTTCCTTGGTGATGCCGGCCTGGCGGTTCTTGTTGTACACCAGGGTCAGTTCGTCGATCAGCGTGGCGGCGTTATCCGAGGCGGATTTCATCGCCACCATGCGCGCCGATTGCTCGGAGGCCATGTTCTCCGCCACTGCCTGGAAGATGATCGCTTCGATGTAGCGCGTCATGACCTGGTCGAGCACGGCCTTGGCTTCCGGCTCATACAGGTAGTCCCAGACCGTTTCCGGCGCGCCCATGCGCTCGCCCGAGAGCGGCAGCAGCTGCTCCACCACCGGCTCCTGCTTCATCGTGTTGATGAATCGCGTGTAGCCGATCATCAGCCGGTCGAAGCGGTCGTTGGTATAGCTGTCGAGCATCACCTTGATCGTGCCGATCAACTTGTCCATCTGCGGGCGGTCCCCGATCTGCACGGCGTGCGAGACGATGTTCGCCCCCAGGCGCTGCATGAAGCCCATACCCTTGTTGCCGATACAGCAGACGTCGATCTCTTCGCCCTCGGCCTGCCAGGCTTTGTACTGGCCAAGCGCGAGGCGCAGCAGGTTCGTGTTGAGCGCGCCGCACAGGCCCTTGTCGGTGGTGATGACGATCAGGCCCACGCGATTCACGCTGTCGCGCTCCACCAGGAACGGATGCCGGTACTCCGGATTGGCGTGGCTGATGTGCGCGGCGACGGTGCGGATCTTCTCGCCGTAGGGCCGCGCCATGCGCATGCGCTCCTGCGCTTTCCGCATCTTCGAGGCGGCGACCATTTCCATCGCCTTGGTGATCTTGCGCGTGTTCTGCACGCTCTTGATCTTGACCCGAATTTCCTTGGTGCCCGGCATGGCGCGCGCTTAGTAAGACCCGTTCTTCTTCCAGTCGGCGATGGCATCCTTCAGCGCCTTCTCGTCCTCGGCCGGCAGGTCCTTCTTGTCCTGCAGGCGCGCGATGAGATCGCCGTACTTGTCCTTCACGTAGTCGCGCATCGAGCGCTCGGCGGCAAGCGCCTTCTTCACGTCGACGTCGTCGAAGAAGCCGTTGTTCACCGCAAACAGGATGACCGCCATCTCCCAAACCTGCAACGGCTGATACTGCGGCTGCTTCATGAGCTCGGTCACCATGCGGCCGCGCTCGAGCTGCTTGCGGGTCGCCTCGTCGAGGTCGGAGGCGAACTGCGCGAACGCCGCGAGCTCGCGATACTGGGCGAGCGCGAGGCGCACGCCGCCACCCGTGTCCTTCCTCTTCATCACCTTGGTCTGCGCGGCGCCACCGACGCGCGACACCGAGATGCCGGCGTTGATCGCGGGCCGGATGCCGGCGTTGAACAGGTCCGACTCGAGGAAGATCTGCCCGTCGGTGATCGAGATGACGTTGGTCGGCACGAACGCGGTCACGTCGCCGGCCTGCGTCTCGATCACGGGCAGCGCGGTCAGCGAGCCGGTCTTACCCTTCACTTCGCCCTTGGTA
>JAOUGZ010000188.1 GCA_029865405.1 Betaproteobacteria bacterium | reverse complement strand
GCGGCCGGCTCCGATGAGCAGGCGCTGGTCCTCCAGGCGCCGCAGGGGCTTGCCGATCCACTGGCTCGCGGACAGGACAGGTTCGTTCATGGGGAGCGGTCAATTTTATACTGCGCGGCTGGAGGCCCCATGAACCCCTCAGATGTTCTCGGCTTCATCGGCACTGGCGTGATGGGCGAGCCCATGTGCCGCAATCTCGCGCAGAAGAGCGGCCGGCGCGTCGTCGCGTGGGACCTGCAGCGCGCGCCGCTCGAGCGCCTGCAGGCGCACGGCGTGGTGATCGCGGCCTCTGCCGACGCGCTCGCCGCGCAGGCCGCGGCCCTTTTCGTCTGCCTGCCCGGCGGCGCGCAGCTCGAATCGCTCTGCGAAACCGCGCTGCTGCCTGCGGCCCGCGCCGGCCTGACGATCGTCGATCTGGGTACGTCCGGCGTCGGCCGCACGCGCGCGCTCGCGCGCCGCTTTGCCGAGCGCGGCGCGGACTACGCGGACGCGCCGATCGCCCGCACCCGCGCAGCGGCCGAAGCCGGAACGCTCGCCATCAGCGTCGGCGCGGCGCCCGCGGTGTTCCGGCGCATCCAGCCGCTGCTCGCGTGCCTGGGCACCGACGTCACGCACTGCGGCGACGTCGGCAACGGCCAGGTGGTCAAGATCCTGAACAACATGGTGCTGTTCCAGACGGTCAACGCGCTTGCCGAAGCGCTCGCCCTGGGCCGGCGCGCCGGCGTGGATCCGGCGCTGCTCTTCGAGGCGCTCGCCAAGGGCTCCGCGGACAGCTTCGCGCTGCGCAATCACGGCATGAAGGCGATGCTGCCGGGCGAGTATCCGCTGCGTGCCTTCTCGGTGGAGTATGCGGCGAAGGACAACGGCTACGCCCTGGAGCTGGGCCGCGAAGCCGGCGTGCGCCTGCGCGGCGCGGAAAACGTGGCGGCGGTGTTCGAGGAGGCGCGCGCCGCGGGCCTGGGCGGCGCCTACTACCCGGTGATCGCGAAGATCGTCGACCGCTGAGGCGCGCTTACCAGCGCACCGTGGCGCCGAGCAGCAGCGCCTCGTCGACCGGCGCGCTGCCGCTGCCTTTCTTGATCCCGATATCGAGATCGAAGTCCCGGCGCACGGACCAGATCGCGCCGAGCACGAGGTAACGCTCCGCGCGGCCGGCCGCCGGGTCGGGCGCGGTGTTGCGCGCCACGTCGGCGACGAGTTTGACGCTGCCGATCTCGTAGACCAGCGCGGCAGAAATGTGCGTCAGTGACTCGCGCTCGCCGAGCTTGTTGCGATTGCGCCGGGCGCCGGCGTGCGCATGGAAGGCGAACGGCGCCGGCTCGTAGGACACGATGAGCAGCGCGCCCCAGGTGACCTTGCCCGTGCCGCGGCCGTCGGCCTCGTCGCCGGTGGGCAGCGTGACGCCCGGCTTCAGGCCGAGGCTGAACGTGTCGCGCTCGAAATAGCGCCATTTCACGTCGAGCGACACGTCGCCGAGCCCGTCGGCGCCATTACGATGCCAGGGCAGCGCGATCTGCCAGTCGGCGTTCTCCGCGACCCCGCGGCCAAGCACGAAGTTGTTGATCCAGACACGCTGGCGCGTAGCACGCGCCTTCTCGCCCTCGCTGGTGCCTTCGAGCTGCCAGCGTCCTGTCCCCAGCGTCCCCGTGTCTTCGGTAATGAGCGGGTGCGCGGCATGCGCGTTCAAGGCCGCAGCACAGAGGCACCCGAGGACAAGCCGCCACATGCCGCAAGTCTAGACGACGCGCGCGCCGCGCGCCGTGCCGCACGAGCTACCAGCGCACCGCGACGCCGAGGAGCAGCGCCTCGTCGACCGGCGCGCTGCCGTTGCCGTCGCGCCAACCGATGTCGAGGTCGACGTCGCGGGTCATCGACCAGATGGCGCCGACGGTGGAATAGCGCACGGTGCCGCCGCCGGGCACCGGGTTGGTTTCGCGCGTGAGCTCGCCCACGAAGCGCACGTCGCCAACGCGGTAGGTCGCGGCCGCCGCGAACTGGCGCAGCGACTCGCGCTGGCCGAGCTTGTTCTCGTTGCGCCGGAAGCCGGCGTGCGCATGCAGGCCGATGGCGCCGGGCGCGTACGACACGATAATGAGCGAGCCATAGGTCACCTTGCCGCTGCCGCGTCCGTCGCGTTCGTCGCCGGTGGGCAGCGTAATTCCCGGCTTCAGCGCGAGGCTCGCCGCGTTGCGCTCGAAAAAGCGCCACTTGAGGTCGAGCGACGCGTCGCCCAGGCCGTCCGGCCCGTCGCGGAACAGCGGCAGGCCCACCTGCACGTCGGCCTTCTCGGCGATGCCGTAGCTCAGCACGCCCGTGTAGACCTCGACGTCGCGGCGCGTGCCGCGCTCCTCGAGCTCCTCGGCGAAAACTCTGAGCTGATAGCGCCCTGCGCCCTGCGTGCCGGTGTCCTCGGTGATCAACGGATGGGCTGCGTGCGCGCCGACCGCGGCGCTCATGCAAACCACAAAGAATGCTGCAGCGAGCTTAGTATTCATGTTTTCCTGAACTGTCGTGAAAAGGAGACGCCGTGCCTTACGCCATCATGACCACTGACAAGCCAAACTCCGCGGAGTTGCGCGCCAAGATGCGCAACGTGCACGTCGAGTATCTCACGGCCAACATGGAGAAGCTCCTGGCCGCGGGCGCGCTCACCGCGGACGACGGCACGGGCGGCCACGGCGGCATCCTCATCGTCGACACCGAAGATCGCAAGGAGGCCGAGGCATTCATCGCCAGCGATCCCTTCACCAAGGCGGGCCTGTTCGAGAAGGTCACCGTCTCGCGCTGGCGCAAGGCCTACTTCAACAAGCAGAAGCTCATCTAGCCGGCGGCGCCGGCGCCAGCGTCACGCGAAAGCCGTCGGCGTAGCGCGCCTCGCCGCCGTGGCGACGCGCGATCTGGCGCACCAGCGACAGGCCGAGGCCCGTGCCCTGCGTCGTGCCGGCACCCCTCATGAACGGCTCGAAGATGCGCTCGCGCTCGCCCTCGGGCACGCCTGCGCCCGCATCGCTGACCGCAATCTCGATCGCCTGCGCGCTGCGCGTGATGGCCACCTGCACCGGCGGCCGGCCGTGCCTGGCCGCATTCTCGAGCAGGTTGCGCAGCAGGCGGCGCAGCAAGCGCGGATCGCCGCGCAGCGTTGCCGGCTCGCCCGCCAGCGTGACGCCGTCATAGCGCGCGCACTCCTCGGCCGCCAGCGCCAGCAGGTCGACCTCCTCGACCGTCTCCAGCCGCGGCAGCGCATCGAGCCGGCTCGCGAGCAGTATTTCGTCGATCATGGCGTCGAGCTCGGCGATGTCCCTGAGCAGCGCGGCGCGCCGCGCGGCGTCCACTTCGCCCTTGACCAGCTCCAGGCCCATGCGGATGCGCGCGAGCGGCGTGCGCAGCTCGTGCGAAGCGTGCGCCAGCAGCCCTTTGTGGCCCTCGACCAGCTTCTCGATGCGCGCCGCAGCGGCGTTGAAGCTGCCCGCCAGCTGCGCGACTTCGTCGCGCCCCTCGACGGGCACGCGCGCCGTGAGCTCGCCCGCGCCGAGCGATTCGACGCCCGCCTGCAGGCGCTCGAGCCGCTTGGTGAGGCGGCGCACGACCGGGTACATGCCGACGCCGACCGCGAGCGCGATCAAGGCGAGCGTGAGGAACAGGCCGTAGGCCGGGTGCCGGCGGTCGCGCGGCACGCGCGCCACCAGCCAGCGCTCGTCGGGAAGGCGCACCGCCCACGCCGGCGGTCCGTCGATGCGCCGCAGCCAGCCGCTGTGGGTGCGCCCCGCGCGCGGCGCGGGCAGCGGCTCGCCGACCGAGGCGAGCAGCACGCGATCGCGCGAGTACAAGGCGATGTCGGCGCGCAGGTTTCGCGCGAGCCGCTCCAGCGCCGCCTGCTGATCCGCGCCCGGCGGCAACGCGTTCACGGCGAGCGTCCCCGCCACCTCGAACGCGAAGCCCTGCGGACCCGGATCGTCGAGCTGGCGCCACAGCATGCCGGCGACGATCGCGAACACCGCGAGGCTGATGATCACCGCCAGGTAAACCCGCAGGTACAGCCGGCGCATCAGTCCTGCGCCCGTGCGAACACGTAGCCGCCGCCGCGCACCGTGATGATGCGCCGCGGCTTCTTCGGATCGTCTTCGATCGCCTGGCGCAGGCGCGACACGTGCACGTCGATCGAGCGGTCGAAGGCGTCGAGCGGTGCGCCCTTGAGCAAGTCCATCAGCGCCTCGCGCGAGAGCACGCGCCCGGCGTTCTCGGCCAGCGCCGCGAGCAGCGCGAACTGGTAGGCCGTGAGCTTCTTCTCCGCGCCGCCGACGCGCACGGCGCGCGCGTCGCGGTCGATCTCCAGGCGCCCGAAGCGCAGCGCGGCCGCAGCCCGACCCCGCCCGCGGCGCAGGATGGCGCGCAGGCGCGCCAGCAGCTCGCGCGGCTCGAACGGCTTGGGCAGGTAGTCGTCGGCGCCGAGCTCGAGCCCGACCACGCGGTCGGCGGGCTCGCCGCGCGCCGTGAGCATCAGTACCGGGACGTCAAAGCGCGCCCGCAGCTGCCGGCAGACGTCGAGGCCATCCATGTCGGGCAGGCTGAGATCCAGCACCACCGCGTCGTGCGCATCGCGCGCCAGCCGTTCCAGCCCGGCCTTGCCCAGCGCAACGTGATCGACGCGAAAGCCCGCCTCGCCCAGGTATTCCGCAATCATCCCGGCGAGGCGGACATCGTCTTCGATCAGCAGGATGCGCTGCGCCACCGCGCCCAGTCTAGCTCCAACGGTGACGGCCCCGACGGTGCTCCATGCGCGCGGCCACGGTCTTGCGCTGCTCGGGCGTGAGCACGTCGGCGACGTCGGCGAGCGCGCGCACGAAGCGCTTGGACGCGTCGTCGGCGGCGGCAATCTGCTCGGCGCGCAGGCGCTCGATTGCGCCGCGGTCGATGCTCGGGGCGGTGAGCAGTTCCATGCCCTGGCGGCGCGCCACGCGCACCTTCTCGCGCAGCGGCATCAGCTCTTTCGCCGCCTGCTTGATGATCGGCTCGAGCTGCTGCTGCTGGGCTGCGGTGGCGTCGATCTCCACGTACAGGTGCTTCAGCATGCGGTCGAGGTGCTCGTCCAGCCGCGCCGGATCGATGGGGCCGCCACCGCGATTGCCGTGCGCGGCGGCTTTCCACGCCAGCCCGGAAAGGCCGGCGAGCGCGGCGCCGGCGGCCGCAAAGCGGAAGAAACGCCGGCGAAGGGGAGTCTGCGTTTGCTGGTCCATGGTGAATCCTTTCCAATGAAGAGGTGCGGGGTCATTGTCGGACGCAGCTGTAAGCAGGCTGTTGCGCCTGCGTAAAGTAATGTAAAGCTAAGGCACGGGCTCGAGCCGCGCCAGCGCGGCGCGCGACTCGTCGGTCAGGAGATAGATGAAGCCGTCCGGACCGGCGCGCACGTCGCGGATGCGCCCGAGCGCGCCCTGCAGCAGGCGCTCCTCGCGCACCACCTTCTCGCCGTCGAGCTCGAGCCGCACCAGCAGTTGCGCCTTGAGCGCGCCGACGAACAAGTCGCCTCGCCACTTGGGGAATTTGTCACCGCTGTAGAACGCCATGCCCGAGGGCGCGATCGACGGCACCCACTTGTGCAGCGGCTGCTCCATGCCGGGCTTGTGCGTGCCCTCGCCGATCTGCGTGCCGATGACGTACTGCACGCCGTAGGTGATCACCGGCCAGCCGTAGTTGGCGCCGGCGCGGATCACGTTCACCTCGTCGCCGCCCTGCGGGCCATGCTCGTGCGTCCACAGCACGCCGGTCTGCGGGTGCAGCGCCGCACCCTGCTGATTGCGGTTGCCGAGCGTGTACTTCTCCGGCTTCCAGCCCGGGCGGCCGACGAACGGATTGTCGTCGGGCACGCGGCCATCGTCGTGCAGCCGGATCACCGAGCCCGCGTGGTCGCCGGGCAGCTGCGCGCGCTCCATCTCGCCGCGGTCGCCTAGCGTGATGTAGAGATAGCCCTGGCGGTCGAAGACGAGCCGCGAGCCGAAGTGGCGCCCGGTGGTGCCCTT
>JAOUGZ010000187.1 GCA_029865405.1 Betaproteobacteria bacterium | reverse complement strand
CATCCAGATGGCGATGCTGGGCACGGGCGCGTACCTCGTCATCGTGCAGCACCTGTCGGCCGGCGTGATGATCGCCGCCACCATCATCCTCGGGCGCGCGCTCGCGCCGGTCGAGATGCTGGTGGCAGGCTGGCGCAACCTGGTCGAGGTGCGCGGCGCCTGGCAACGGCTGCACAAGCTCCTCGCCGCCAATCCACCGGCGCAGTCCGGAACGCCGCTGCCGGCGCCGCAGGGGCGGGTGACGGCAGAGCGCGTCGTGTACGGCTTTCCGGGGGCGGAACGGCCCGCCCTGCGCGGCGTGTCCTTCGAGCTGCAGCCAGGCGAGGCGCTCGGCGTCATCGGGCCGACCGCGGCGGGCAAGTCGACCCTGGCGCGGCTGGTCGTCGGCGTCTGGAAGCCCGCAGCGGGCGCGGTGCGCCTGGACGGCGCGGACGTCGCCAGCTGGGCGCGTGCCGACCTCGGTCCGTACGTCGGCTACGTGCCGCAGTCCGTGGGGTTGTTCGCCGGCACGGTGGCCGGGAACATTGCGCGCCTGGGCGAACCCGATGGCGAGGCGGTAGTGCGCGCGGCACAGCGCGCGCACGCGCACGAAATGATCCTGCGCCTGCCGCGGGGCTACGACACCGAGGTGGGCGAGGCGGGCGCTGCGCTCTCGCCCGGCCAGCGCCAGCGCGTGGCGCTGGCGCGGGCGCTCTACGGCGAGCCCCGGCTCCTGGTGCTCGACGAACCGAATGCCAACCTGGACGCCGAGGGCGACGAGGCGCTGGTGCGCACGCTGCGCGACCTGAAGGAGAGCCGCGTCACGGTGGTGGTCGTCGCGCACCGGCCGTCGCTGCTGAGCGGCGTGGACAAGCTGCTCGTCCTCAAAGACGGTGTCGCCGAGATGTTCGGCCCGCGCGCCGAGATCATGGCGCGCGTCACCCGCGTCGCACCCGTGCGGGGGGCCGCCTGAGCGAAGCGCGCAAGGACGGCGGCGAGCTGACGCGCATCGCGCGTACCGGCCTTGGCGTGGTCCTGCTGGGCCTGGCGCTCATCGGCACCTGGCTCGCGCTAGCGCCGCTCTCCGGCGCCGTGATCGCCCCGGGCTTCGTCAAGGTGGACATGAACCGCAAGGTGGTCCAGCACCAGGAAGGCGGTATCGTGAAGCAGCTCCTGGTGCGCGACGGCGAGCACGTGCGCCAGGGCCAGGTCCTGGTCGTCATCGACGACGTGCGCCTCGACGCGACGCTGGACCTGTTGCGCACCCAGCACGACGGCGAGCGCGCCAAGGTGGCGCGCCTGGAGGCCGAGCGCGCCATCCTGCCCGCAGTGGCGTTCCCGCCGGAGCTCGCGGCTCGCCGCGGCGAGCCGAAGGTCGCCGAGCTCCTGCAACGCGAGTCGGCGCTGTTTCGCGCGCGGCGCGAAGCCCTCGACAGCCAGATCGCCGTGCTCCGGAAGCAGATCCGCCAGACCGAGGACGAAGCAAAGGCGCTCGACGGGCAGATCGCCGCCGAGGCGCGCGCGCTCAAGTCGCAGAAGGAGGAGCTGGCGGTGAACCAGCAGCTCCTGCAGCAGGGTTTCGTGCAGAAGACCCGGCTGATGAGCCTCGAACGCGCGGTCGCCGAGTACGAGGCGCGCTGGGAGGAACACCGCGCCGAGCTTGCGAAAACGCGCCAGCGCGCGTCCGAACTCGAGCTGCGCGTGCTGGCGCAACGCAACACCTACGTGCAGAGCGCGACCGACGAGCTGAAGGAGGCGAGCACGCGCCTGTTCGATCTCGAAGAGCGGCTGCGGCCGTCGAAGGACGCGTCCGACCGCCAGCGCATCACTTCGCCGATCGCCGGCGAGGTCGTGGGCATGCGCGTGTTCTCGCCGGGTTCAGTGATCGGGCCGCGCGAAGTGCTGATGGAGATCGTGCCCGAGGACAAGACGCTCATCGTCGAGGCGCGCATCCGGCCGGAGGACATCAACCACGTGCGCGCGGGGTCGGTGGCCGAGGTTCGGTTGACGGCCTATCAGACCCGGACTACGCCGCTGGTCGCTGGCAAGGTGCAGTACGTATCCGCGGATCGCATGGTGGACACGCAGTCCGGAGCGCCGTACTACGTGGTGCACGTGGACGTGGGCGCGGACGCGCTCGTGGACGCGGGCAACCTGCGCATGCAGGCCGGCATGCCGGCCGAGGTGTACATCCGCACCGACAGCCGCACGGCCTTCGACTACATCCTCGCGCCTGTCACGTCCTACCTCAGGCGTGGGATGCGCGAGCCGCTATAGCAGGGTGGCGTCCGCCGTGGCCACGACGACCGGGTACGCGTCGCTGCTGTCGGCATAGTCCGGGCCGGCGGCCGGCACGACGTCTGCCGTATCCACAGGCTGAGCTTCGGCGGCGTCGCTCTCGACCTTGGCGAGCGTGAATTCGAGGTCGATGCTCTCGGCGTCGCTGATCACCGGGTCGGTTGCCGGCAGTGCGTCGAAGTTGAACTGATCGACTACCTCTACGGCAGCGGCGACCTCGAGGCTCGGCGCGGCCGTGGCTGCCGGGGCAGTGCCGCCGCCGGCCGCCCAGGCAACGGCGCGCTCGAAGATCTGGTCGACGGCGCTATCCTCGGTGCGGGTCTTGTCCCCGCCGAAAATGGAGTCCGCGCCCATGTGCACCGAGCCCAGATAGACGGTGCGCCCATGCCCCAACCCTACGTCGTCGTCGTACGCGATCGCCACGCGTCCGGTGGCGTCCGTCGCCAGGATATTGGCGTCAGCATCCTTGGCCAGCGCGACCTCATGGTACCCCTGCGCAGCGTAGGTCTTGATGCTGCCGGCGATCTGGTGCGTGGAATCGGAGATCGTAATCGTGGAATTCGGGGCTACGTAGAGGAAGTAGCCGGTGGCCGAAACCGAAACCGGGGTGATGTAGTCAGCGTCGCTGCCCAGGCCGCCGTAGCCGGTGGAAAAGAGTGCTTTCGCGTAAACCCCGGTGCTGACCACGCCACCACCCAGGTCGAC
This sequence comes from Betaproteobacteria bacterium, assembly GCA_029865405.1. The sequence goes on along the minus strand of JAOUGZ010000187.1, from coordinate 3,045 downwards.
GAAAGACTTCAACGCCGAGAAGATCGGGGAACCAGCGTAGGCGAAGTCGAAGCCGCTGTCGCCGATGACCACGACGTCGTAGGTGGCGAACGCGCTCGTCCAGTCTGCAATCTCCGATACGAGAAGCGCGGTGGCCGCGAACTTGAACGCGGTGCTGTCCGTGAGCTGCTCCGCCGCGGCATCAACGATGCTTCTCGTGCCACCCACGACGGCGACTTTGATCCCGGCGGGCGCGTCGTCCACGCCAGTGATGGTGAACGTGACGGCCGCAGGCGTGCTGGCCGCACCCTGCGAATCGCTGGCGACATACGTGAAGCTGTCCGTGACTTGCTGGCCGTTCCCCAGATGCTCGAACTTGCCGTTGGGGTCGTAGTTGAAGCTGCCGTCGGCGTTGACGGTCAGCAGCGCGCCCGACTTGAGCTCAATCGTCTTGCCCACGTTGTCCGCCGAACCGTTGACGGCGCTGATCTTAGTGGGTTGCCCGTTCTCGGCGTCGGTGTCGTTCTTGAGCAGGTTGCCGCTCGATGTCGCGGTGTCCTCGTCGGTCGTAAAGGCGTCGTCCTTGGCGACCGGCGCATCATTCGCGCCGGCGACATCGATGATCACCGTAGCCGTATTGCTTTCCGCGCCCTGCGCGTCGAGCGCGGTGTAGGTGAAGCTGTCGTGCCCGGTCTCGCCGTCGCCAAGGTGTTCGAATATGCCGTTGGCGTCGTACGTGAAGCTGCCATCCTCGTTCACGGTCAGCAGGGCGCCCGAAGCCAGCGTGATCAGGGCATTCACGTTTACGGCTTCGCCGTTCACCGAGCTCACTGACACCGGCTTCCCGTCCTCGAGGTCCTCGTCGTTGGCGAGAACGTTGCCAGCAGTCGACTGGTCTTCGTTCGCCGTATGGACATCGTCGATCGCCACCGGCTCGGTATTGGTCACGATCTCCACGATCTTGAGATACTCGAAGTTGGTGACCGTGAGGTTGAAGCTCTGGAACTGGAAATACTTTGCGCCGCTCGTGAGGAAGGCTTGGAACGCGGCGATGTCCGACTGCGCGAGCAGCAGCTCGGCCGAAGTCAGCGTGAGCTGCAGCGTATCGAGGTTCTTGCCGCCGTCGTAGAAGTCGGACGAGTCCACGTTTTCCGACACGGTGTAATTGAACGTGTCGTTGCCGTTGCCGCCGAGGACGATGTCGCTGCCTTCGCCGCCATCGAGTGTGTCGTCGCCATTGCCGCCGTCGAGGAAGTCGTTGCCTTCGCCGCCGTCGAGCGTGTCGCTACCGTTGCCGCCGGACAGGAGGTCATTGCCGGAACCGCCGTCCATCGTGTCGCTGCCGTTGCCACCGAGCAGGAGGTCGTTGCCTTCGCCGCCGTCGATGATGTCGTCGCCATTCCCGCCCAGGATGATGTCGGTGCCCGCAGTACCGCCGAGGACGTCGTCCCCGTTGGTGCCGATATTCAGAGCAAGAATGGTCATTTGCGCCGTTCCACGTGACACGTCCGTCATTGGACGCGAGCGGATTATGGATAGCGGCTATCGCGGCGTGTGTCAGGAACCTTGCGCTATGTGGAAAATTCCCTGCATGCGCTCGAGGCGGCGGCGCGCTCGCCGCAGAGTGAAAACGAGTGTAAGCGGTAACGGCTAGCGCGCCGCGCCGGGCAGGCGCCGGCGGGGCTCGAACGCAGGCGTGTCTTCCGGAAGCCGCCGGGCGCCGGCGGCACGCCCGGGCCGGCGGCTAGAGTAGCGCGTCGGCGTCCGGTGAACCCGGATTCCAGAGCGCGCTCAACCCGGAGTCCAGGGGCTCGTCGAACGACGCGAGGACGGTGCCCGCCGGGGCCGCCGGCTCAGCGCGGCCCGCGACCGAAAGTTGCACGGTCGCCGTGTCCTCGCCACCCTTGCCGTCGATGACCGTGTAGTCGAAGGTATCGACGGTGGTCTCGCCCGCGGCCAGCAGTTGCAGAAGCGCGGCCGCGGTCGGGTCGTAGACGATATCGCCGGCGCTGTTGATCGAGACTGCTGCGCCGAGCGCACTGGTCGCTGAAACCGAGAATATCGAGAGCAGATCGCCCTCGACGTCCGTGTCGTTGGCGAGCAGCACTGCGTCGTCGATGACGTAGATCGTGTCCTCGTCGGTCGTCGCGCCGCTGCCCAGGTCGCCTGCCGACCACACCACCGCCTGCTCGAAGATCTGGTCCACGGTGCCGGAACGGGTCAGTTCCGAGAAGAAGGGCGAACCGGCAGCCGCCATGTGCAGCGAGCCCAGGTAGACGGTACGACCCAGTCCTACTTCGTCGTACACGATCGCTGCGCGCCCGTCGCCATCGGTCGCCAGCACGGTGGCGGTCGTATCGGTTACCGCCGCCACCTCATGGGGTCCCTGCGCCGCGTAGCTCGTGATGCCGCCCGCGATGGGGTGCGAGGAACCGGAGGTCGAGATGGTATTTCCCGACGGCGCAAAGATGGAGCCCGCCGCCGAACTTCCCGCCGGGCTAATGTAGTCGGCATCCGCCCGCGTCGCCTCAGTGCTGTACGCAGCAATCTTGCCGGCGAACACCCCCGTCGTGATCACTCCGCCACCCAGATCGACGAATCCTCTGAGCGCAGCGAAAACCTGCGAACCGTCATAGTCGCTGCCAGTGCCGCCGTTTTCGCCGATGACCACCACGTTGTAGCCGGCGAACGCCGCGTTCCACTGTTCGACCGTCGTGAACGCCGTGACGAGGATCGCGGTGGCTTCGATTACGCCCGTGACGGCTAACTGCAACGCCGCGTCGAGATAGCTGCTCGCGCTGCCACCCACCACAGCCACGCGGATCGGCCCGCCACCGGTCGCGGGAATGATGTCGTTCGCCGCCACCGGCGCATCGTTGGCATCCGCGACAGTGATGGCAAGGGTCTGGGTGTCCACACCGCCGACCCCATCGCTCACCTGCACCGTCACCTCGTATACGTTGTCAAGATCGACGTCGGTCGGGTTCTCGAAGTCGGGCGCCGCAACAAAGCTCAGCACGCCCGAGTCGGGGTCGATGACGAAGCGGCCGGCATCGGCGCCGCCGG
>JAOUGZ010000186.1 GCA_029865405.1 Betaproteobacteria bacterium | reverse complement strand
CAGGCGGCGACCTGGAACGCGACCGCGGCGCCGAAGAAGCGGAACGGCAGCGACATCGGCAGCAGGCGGCTGCGCGCGACGTTGCCGAACATCAGGGCGCCTTCCGCGGCTGCACGCGCGCGGCGAATCGGGGCGGCAGCATCGCGGTCATGGCCGGCGCCTCAGCGTGTGCCCCGCACCGGCAGGCGGGGCAGGGCGAATCCCTGGTTGAACGCGGCGCGCGTCACCAGGGCGAACTTGAGCCACAGGCCGGCGGCGAGCGCCAGGAGGCCGGCGAGCGGCGCCGCGGCCGGATACCAGGCGCCGGCGAAGGCGAGTGCCAGCGCCGCCACGGTGCCGATCTGCAGGAGCGCCTTGCCCGGCGCTTCCAGCGCCGCGCTCGGCGCCGCCTTCGCGTAGCGCGTCCAGGCGACGGCGCGCAGCACCAGCGCCAGCGCGAACCAGGACAGCAGCAGCGGCCCGGTGGAAAAGAACAGTGCCAGTCCCGCGCCTTCGGCAAGCCCGGTGCTGATGATGAGCAGCACGACCTGCGGCGCGCGCCAGGCTGGAATGCCCGTCGAAGCGCGCAGGATGCGTCCCTGGCAATAGACGAAGGCGAGCGCGGCGAGGGCGGCGAGCGGCAGGAACGGCTGCGGCTTGACCATCGCCGCGGCGCCGAAGGAGAACAGCAGCAGCGCCACGAACGACTCGCGCGTCATCCACGACGTGAAGGGGTTGATGAACACGTTGAGGGCGCGCAGTTTCTTGCCGATCTCGAGCCACACGGCGCCCAGCCCCGTGGCGACGAGCGCCAGCGCGAGCAGCACCGGCGCGGCGCTCGCGGGCCAGGCCAGCGCGGACGCGATCATCAGGCCGGCGCCGGCGCCGCCGAGCATGAAGTTGAGCGCCGCGCGCGCGTCCCAGTGCTTCTGCAACCAGTTCATTCGGCCTTGTCCCAGAGATAGTAAAAGCGCGGTCCGGTGCCGAGCTCCTCGTGCATGCGGAAGTGCTGGTTCTCCGCGAGCAGCTCGCTTACGTTGCTTGCCGGGTCCTCAACATCGCCGAAGTGCAGCGCCTGCGCGATGCAGGAATTGACGCAGACCGGCGTCGCCTCGGGGTCGACGCCGGGCTTGAGGCCCTTGGCCAGCCCCGCGTCGATGCGCTCGACGCAGAAGGTGCACTTGGTGGCGACGTCGGGCCGCAGCGCGTCCTCGCTCGACTTGTAGCGCGCCTGGTAGGGGCAGGCGACCGCACAGTAGGCGCAGCCGATGCACAGGTCGTAGTCGATGGTGACGATGCCGTCGGCGCGCTTTTTCGTCGCCGTGCTCGGGCAGACGTGCATGCACGGCGGCTCGTCGCAGTGCATGCAGCCGACCGGTACGAAGGCGCGCTTCACTTCCGGGTACTCGCCCACCTCCATGTCGAGCACGCGCCGCCATTGCACGCCCGGCGGCGTGTCGTTGGTCTGCTTGCACGCCGCGGTGCAGGTCTGGCAGCCGACGCAGCGCCGCAGGTCCGCGACCATCGCCCAGCGCGTCATGCCGCTTTCCCCAGGGAAACCCGCACGAGGTCCGCGCCGGAGCCGGTGGCATCGGTCAGCTCGAGCGACATCGGCACGAGGCTGTTCATCGAAGGCATGCCGAAATCCTTCGCCACCGGCGTCGCCCAGTGCCCGAACTGGCCGAGCAGCAGCAGCGTGTCGGGCCGGATGCCTTCGCGCAGCACGGCCTTCGCGCGCACCGAGTGCTGCGCGGTCGCGATCTGCAGCCAGTCGCCTTCCTCGATGCCGAGTTCCCGCGCCTTCGACCGGTTCATGATCACGCCGCTGTGGCCGGCGATGTTGTCGGCGACTTCCTTGATGAGCTGCATGCCGACGTTGCCGCCCCAGGCGTACTGCATCGAGCGCGAGGTGAGCAGCCAGAATGGGTACTGCTCGCCGCTGTCCCAGAGGCCCGGGAAATCCTTCCACGCCGGCAGCGCCTGGTATTCGGCGAGCTGCGGGTCCCACCACGTCATGCCGTGCTCGTGCAGCCGGCGGCCGAGCTCGGTGCCGATCCTGAGCAGCCGTTCCTGATAGGGCATTTCGAAGCGCAGGCCCTTCGCCGCGAGCGTCGGGAAGAGGTACCACGCGGTGCGCGGGAACGGCTTGGTGGCGAGCCCGTGCTCCTTCCACCAATCGAGGCCGTGCGACTCGGCGCCGCCGGTCAGCTCGCGGCTCGCCGCCTTGCAGACCGCGTCCCAGATCTTCTCCACGCCATGGGGCTGCGAGACTTCGAGCGCGAAATCCCTGAGCGGCACGCCCAACGTGCCCTTGTTGATGGCGGCGTTGTAAGGCTCGAGCAGCCCCGTGCGCTCGGCGAGTGCGGTGGCGATGTCGGTGAAATCGCGCGCGCCGCCGCGCGGCGCGATCGCCGGCTGCCGGAGCGCGAAGCCCTCGTGGTCCCAGAACTGCTCGATGTACTTCGAGCCGCCGATGCGAATGAGCTGCAGGCTCTCCAGGTCCGAGGCGTCGGGCAGCAGCACGTCGGCGTAGTGGTTGGTCTCGTCGCGCGTGAAGGCGAAGGCGACGACGAACGGGAAGCGCGCCATGCGCGCCTCGAGCTTGGCGGTGTCCCAGAACGAGATCGCCGGGTTGGTGCGGTACAGGAACCACACCTCGGGCAGCGTCACGCGCGGCAGCCCCGGCGGCGTCTCATCGAGGAACATCCACGAAAAGTGCGTGGGCCCGAGCGCCTGGCTCCAGGGGCCGTCGGCGGCGAGCGGCACCATCGAACGGTAGGCGTTGCGGATGTTGGGCTTTGCGCTCCAGTGCCGAGCGTCGGTCGGATTGAAGGGGTAGGCCATGAGGCCGTCGGCGTCCGCGCGCACGCTCCTGTGGCGCTCGGACATCGGGCGATTGAGGCGCACCGTGGTGCCGAGGATGCCGCCGGGCGTCTCCAGCGCGCCGACCAGCGCCGCGAGCAGCGTTCTCGCCCAGCAGCATTCGAAGCCGCCCCAGCCGTTGGTCACCGTCTTGCCCAGGCTCACGGCCACCGGCCGGAACGGCAGCGTCTTGCCCTCGATCTCGATCGTCTGCCCTACGCAGGCCGCATCGAGGTACTCGTTGGCGATGCGCCGGATGCGCGCGGCGGGCACGTCGCATAGGCCGGCCGCCCACTCGGGCGTGTAGGGTTTCATGTGCGCGACGAGCTTCGCGAACGCCGTCTCGCCCTCGAGCCGCCCTTCCGCCAGCACTTCGCCGTCGGCGCCGGTCTCGAGCGCCACGTGCGTTTCTCTCGCCTCGAGCGCGCCGGCGACGATCGGCGCGCCGCTCGCAGGCTCGCGCAGGTAGAAGCCATGCGCGCCGACGAGATAGGGCGATGAGGTGTGCTTGAAAAGGAATTCCACATCCAGCCGCGCGCGCGGCGCCTCGTGCAGCAGCACGTGGATCAGCGCGTAGAGAAAGGCGGCGTCGGTCTTCGGCTTGATCGGCACCCATTCGGCCGAGCAGGCGCCGGTCACCGACAGGTGCGGCTCGACCTGCACGCGCTTCATGCCGCGCGCGCGCGCGTTGGCGTGGCGCCACACGCCGGCGACGCCGCCGGAGGCCTCGACGTTGGCGCCGCAGGAGATGAGGTAATTCGTGAGCGGCGTGTCGGGCGACACGGTGAAGCCGCGGTGCCACAGCTCGCCGTAGAGGTGCTCCGAGTGGTAGCACTTCACGCCCTGGCCGGAGCCAAAGCCCATGTCCACCGGGCCCCAGGCGGCGAGAAAGGCGGGGAAGCTCCCCATGTAGAACTGCGGCGTGCCGCCGCCGCCGAAGCTCGCGGCGACGCGCGGATAGCCCGATTCGTCGAGCAGGCCGCGCGCGCGGATGCCGCGCAGCTTGTCCGAGATCAGGCCCAGCGCCTCGTCCCAGGAGACCGGCACCCAGCCCGGATCCTCGCCGTGCCCCTTTTTCGGATTGGTGCGCTTCATCGGTTGCAGCACGCGATCCGGGTGATAGGTCTTTTGCACCAGGCCGTAGGCCTTCACGCACACCTTGCCGCCGCCCGGGTGCACGGCCGCGGCGGCGAAATTGGGCTCCACCTCCCGCACCACGCCGTCCTCCACCTTGACGGTGAGCAGGTCGGGACCCGCGACGCACTGGTAGCAGTAGGTGGGAACGCGCTTCATGCGGCGCCGGCTTTGGCCTGCTTCTGCTTGAGGCGCTCCTTCACCTGCGCGACGTTGGCGATGAAGCGCGCGTGCCGGCCGCGGCAGATCGTGTCCAGGCCGTCGCTGGCGGTGACGTCGAAGATCGCGGCGCGGCCCTTGAGCTCGGCGAGCGTCGCCGTGATCGCGACCTTCATGCCAAGGAGCGTCGCCGCCAGGTGGTCGATCTCCACGCGCGTGCCGACCGAGTCCTCGCCGGGCTCCAGGTGCTCGAGCAACAGCTCGCGGCAGGTGACCTCGATGTCGCGCACCAGCATCGGCGTGGCGTAGACGCGCGCGTCCTCGCCCATGAAGTCGATGGTGCGCTCGCGGTCGATGGCGAATTCGCGCGTGACGGTGATGCCGGGGGCAAGGGACGGTTTCATGGGGTGATGTTTGTCCTAAATGGGGCCGGGGGATTTGATCCAGGTTAAAGACCGAGGTAGGCGCTGCGCACGCCCGCGTCGGCGAGCAGCTCTGCGCCGGTGCCCGCCAGCACGATGCGGCCGGTTTCGAGCACGTAGCCGCGGTCGGCGATGGCGAGCGCCGCACGCGCGTTCTGGTCGACGAGGAACAGCGCCGTGTCGGCGGCGCGCAGCTGCGCCACGCAGGCGAAAATCTGGGCCACGAGGCGCGGGGCGAGCCCCATGCTGGGCTCGTCGAGCAGCAGCAGCCGCGGGCGCGCCATCAGCGCGCGCCCCATGGCGAGCATCTGCTGCTGGCCGCCGGAAAGATTGCCCGCGGGCTGCGCGCGGCGCTCGAGGAGGTCCGGAAAGAGCGCGTACACGCGCTCGAGCGAGGCGCCGGTTTCGGCGCGGCCGCGCCGGTAGGCGCCCAGGCGCAGGTTGTCCTCGACCGAGAGCGGCCCGAACACCTGGCGGCCTTCGGGCACTTGCACGATGCCCAGGGCGACGCGCGCCTCGGGCGAAGCGCCGGTGACGTCCTCGCCGCAAAACTCGACGCGGCCGGCGGCCACCGGCTGCACACCGGAGAGCGCACGCAGCAGCGTCGTCTTGCCCGCGCCGTTCGCGCCGACGAGCGACACCAGCTCGCCTGCTTCGACGCGCAGGTCGATGCCTTTCAGCGCCGGGATGCGCCCGTAGCGGCTCTCCAGGGCGGCGACGCGCAGCACCTCAGTGCTCCTGCGCGCCGAGATAGGCCTCGACGACGCGCGGATTGTTGCGCACCGCCTCGGGCGCGCCCTCGGCGAGCTTGCGGCCGTAATCGAGCACCAGCACGTGGTCGGAGACGCCCATCACCAGCTTCATGTTGTGCTCGACCAGCACGAGGGTGATGCCGCGCGCGGCGAGGCGCTGCAGGAGCGCGTCGATCTCGCGGATCTCGGAGGGGTTGAGCCCCGCCGCGGGCTCGTCCAGGAGCAGCAGCCGCGGCTCGCCGGCAAGCGCGCGCGCGATCTCCAGGCGCTTGAGCGCGCCGTAGGACAGCGCGTCGGCGGGGGTGTCCGCGCTCGCTTCCAGCCCGACGAAGGCGAGCAGCTCCGCGGCCAGGCGCCGGCAGTCGCGCTCGGCGCGCGCCAGGCGCGGCGTCCTGACGAGCGCCGCCGCGAGGCTGCAGCGCTCGTGCAGGTGGCGCCCGGCCATCACGTTCTCGAGCGCGCTCATGTTGAAGAAGATCTGCAGGTTCTGGAACGTGCGGCCGATGCCTGCCGCGGCAAACTCGTGCGGCGCGCGCGCCGCCAGCGGTCGCTGCGCGAGCCACAACCGCCCGGCGCTCGGCGCATAGATGCCGGTGAGCAGATTGAGCAGCGTCGTCTTGCCTGCGCCGTTCGGGCCGATGATCGAGAACACCTGCCCCTCGCGGATCTCGAAATCGAGCCCCTCGACCGCGCGCACGCCGCCGAATTCCTTGGCGAGGCCCTCG
>JAOUGZ010000185.1 GCA_029865405.1 Betaproteobacteria bacterium | reverse complement strand
CTCCTGTTTTTGCAGCGGTTTCCCCTACGCGGGGATCATACCATTGTGGCGCAGGAGCGCCTCCACGCTCGGCGCGCGCCCGCGGAAGGCGCGGAACGATTCGGCCGCGGGACGGCTGCCGCCGACGGCGAGCACTTCGTCGCGAAAGCGCGCGCCGGTGGCCGCGTCGAGGATCTCGCGCGCTTCTTCGAACGCGGCGTAAGCGTCGGCCGAGAGCACCTCGGCCCACTTGTAGCTGTAGTAGCCCGCGGCATAGCCGCCCGCGAAGATGTGCGAGAAGCTGTTGGGAAAGCGGTTCCAATCGGGCGGCACGATCACCGCGATCTTCGCGCGCACCTCGCGCAGCAGGTCGAGCACGCCGCGCCCGGCGGAAGCCTCGAAATCCCAGTGCAGGTGCATGTCGAACACCGAGAACTCGATCTGGCGCAGCATGGCGAGCCCGGACTGGAAGTTCTTCGCCGCGAGCATCTTGTCGAAGAGCGCGCGCGGCAGCGCCTCCCCCGTATCCACGTGGCGCGTCATGTGCCGGAGCACGTCCCACTCCCAGCAGAAATTCTCCATGAACTGGCTGGGCAACTCGACCGCATCCCATTCCACGCCGTTGATGCCGGAGACGCCGAGATCGTCGACGCGCGTGAGCAGGTGGTGCAGGCCGTGGCCGAATTCGTGGAACAGCGTCAGCACTTCGTCGTGCGTGAAAAGCGCGGGCTTCGCGCCCACGGGGCGGGAGAAGTTGCACACGACGTGCACCACCGGCAGTTGCAGGGCGTCGCCGACGCGCCGGCGCGACATCGCCTCGTCCATCCACGCGCCGCCGCGTTTGGTGTCGCGCGCGTACAGATCGACGTAGAACTGGCCGACGAGAGCGCCGCTCGCGTCGCGCACCTCGAAAAAGCGCACGTCGTCGTGCCAGCGCGGCGCGTCGGCGGGCGCGACGTGCACGCCGTACAGCGTCTCGACGAGGCGGAACAGGCCCGAAAGCACCGCGTCCTCGGGAAAGTACTGCTTTACGTCCTGGTCGGAAAACGCGTAGCGCCGCTGGCGCAGCCGTTCCGAGGCAAAGGACAGGTCCCAGGCCTCGAGGCGCGAAAGCCCGAGCTCCTCGCGCGCGAAGTCCTGCAACTCCGCGAAGTCGCGCTCGGCGTGCGGGCGGGCGCGCCGCGCCAGGTCATCGAGGAAATCGAGCACCTGCGCGGGCGATTCGGCCATCTTGGGCACCAGCGACAGCTCGGCGTAGCTCGGGTAGCCGAGCATCTGCGCCGCCTCCCGGCGCAGCGGCAGGATGCGCGCGATGAGCGGCGTGTTGTCGAGCCCGGGATTGCCGAACTCGGCGGCGCGCGTGGCGCTTGCGCGGTACATCGCTTCGCGCAGCGCGCGGTCCTCGGCGTACTGCATCACCGGCAGGTAGGACGGCATGTGCAGCGTGAACTTCCAGCCGGGCTCGCCGTCCCGCTTGGCCGCCTGCACGATATCCGCCGGCAGGCCGGCCAGGCGCGCCTCGTCCTCGATGACCTGGGAAAAGGCGTTGGTGGCGTCGAGCAGGTTTTCGGAGAACTTCGCGCCCAGGCCGGCGAGCTCGTCCTGGATCTGCGCGTAGCGCGGCTTCGCCGACGCCGGCAGCTCGGCGCCGCCGAGGCGGAAATCGCGCAGCGCGTTGTCGACGATTCTTTGCCGCGCGGGCGTCAACGCGGAGAATTCCGGCGCGGCGCGCAGCGCCCGGTACTTCGCGAACAACGCCTCGTTGTGTCCGAGCTCGGTCCAGAACTGCGTGAGCTTGGGCAGGTTCTCGTTGTACGCGGCGCGCAGCTCGGCGCTGTCGAGCACCGCATGCAGGTGCGACACCTGCCCCCAGGCGCGCCCCAGGCGCTCGGTCGCGTCTTCGAGCGGCGCGACGAACGCGTCCCATGCCGGCGGCGCCTGTTCGGCGCGCGCCACCGCGGCACGCGCTTCAACGAGCAGCAGGTCGAGGGCGGGCGTGACGTGCGCGGGACGGATGTCCGCATAGCGCGGCAATCCGGAAAACTCGAGCAGCGGGTTATCGGTCAGTCTGTCCAAGCGCAATCTCCGTGGCGCGTACCGTATTGGCGACCAGCATGGCGACGGTCATCGGCCCGACGCCGCCCGGCACCGGCGTCAGCCAGCCCGCAACCGGTGCGACCGCGGCCGCGTCGACATCGCCCACGAGCTTTCCGTCCGCGCTGCGGTGAATACCCACGTCGACCACGCAGGCTCCCGGTTTGACCATCTCTGCGCCGACGAGGCCTGGCGCGCCCGCCGCCGCGACCAGCACGTCGGCCTCGCGCGCCAGCGCGGCCAGACCTGCGGTCTTCGAATGGCAGATGGTGACGGTGGCGTCCTTTTGCAAGAGCAGCAGCGCGAGCGGCTTGCCGACGATGTTCGAGCGGCCGATGACCACCGCGCGCCGGCCCGCCAGCGGCACGCCCGCCTGCTCGAGCAGACGCATGACGCCCGCCGGCGTGCACGGCACGAAGCGCGGATTGCCGCGCAGCAGCAGGCCGAGGTTGTCGGCATGGAAACCGTCCACATCCTTTGCCGGCGACACCGCTGCGAGGACGCGCTCGGCGTTCACGCCCCGGGGCAGCGGCAGCTGCACGACGATGCCATGCACGCGCACATCGGCATTCAGCGCGGCGACGCGCCCGAGAATCGCCGCCTCGGACGCGTGCGCCGGCAGCGCGTGCGATTCCGAGCGCACGCCGATCTCCTCGCATGCGCGCACTTTGTTCCGCACATACACATGCGAGGCCGGATCGTCGCCGGCGATGATCGCCGCCAGGCCCGGGCGCGCGCCGCGCGCGACGAGCGCAGCCACCGCCGGCCTGAGCGCGTCACGCACCTGCGCAGCGAGCGCCTTGCCGTCGATGATCTTCGCTGCCATGTGTTGCATAATACGATGACCCTAAGCAAATTCCCGAAGGCCACGAGCTGGAGGAAACGATGTCCGCCGTTCCACAACAACCCGCCGCGAACGACAGCGACACGCTCGAAACCCAGGAATGGCTCGACGCGCTGGAGACGGTGCTCGAGCGCGAGGGGCCCGAGCGCGCGCATTTCCTGCTCGAGCGCCTGGTGCAGAAGGCGCGCACCAGCGGCGCCTACATCCCGTTCTCGGCGAACACGGCCTACCTCAACACCATTCCGCCGCATCTCGAGGAGCGCTCGCCCGGCGACGTGACGCTCGAGGAGCGCATCCGCTCCATCTGCCGCTGGAACGCGATGGTGATGGTGGTGCGCGCGAACAAGAGCGACGACGAGCTCGGCGGCCACATCGCGAGTTTCGCCTCGGTCGGCACGCTGTTCGGCACCGGCCAGCAGCATTTCTGGCACGCGCCGCACGAAGGCCACGGCGGCGACCTGGTGTATTTCCAGGGCCATTCCTCGCCCGGCGTGTACGCGCGCGGCCTGCTCGAGGGCCGGCTCACCGAGGCGCAGCTGAACAACTTCCGCCGCGAAGTCGACGGCAAGGGCGTGTCGTCCTATCCGCACCCCTGGCTGATGCCCGATTTCTGGCAATTCCCGACGGTGTCGATGGGCCTCGGGCCGATCCAGGCGATCTACATGGCGCGCTACCTCAAGTATCTGCACGCGCGTGGCTTCGCCGACACCGCGAACCGCAAGGTGTGGGTATTCTGCGGCGACGGCGAGATGGACGAGCCCGAGTCGCTGGGCGCCATCGGCATGGCGGCGCGCGAGAAGCTCGACAACCTCGTCTTCATCGTCAACTGCAACCTGCAGCGCCTCGACGGCCCGGTGCGCGGCAACGGCAAGATCATCCAGGAGCTCGAAGGCGATTTCCGCGGCGCCGGCTGGAACGTGATCAAGGTGATCTGGGGCTCGTACTGGGACCCGCTGTTCGCCCGCGACAACGAAGGCCGGCTGCTGCGCATCATGGAAGACACCGTCGACGGCGAGTACCAGAACTACAAGGCGAACGACGGCGCCTTCGTGCGCAAGCACTTCTTCGGCAAGGATCCGAAGGTGCTCGAGCTGGTGTCGCGCATGACCGACGAGGACATCTGGCGCCTGAACCGCGGCGGGCACGACCCGCACAAGATCTATGCCGCGTACGCCGCGGCCGTGAAGCACAAGGGCGAGCCCACGGTGATCCTCGCGAAGACCATCAAGGGCTACGGCCTGGGCAAGCAGGGCCAGGCGAAGAACCCGACGCACCAGCTGAAGAAGGTCGACACGGCGACGCTCAAGGAGATGCGCGACAGCTTCAACATCCCGATCCCGGACGACAAGCTCGACGAGTTGCCGTTCTACGTGCCGGCGCCGGATTCGCCGGAGATGCAGTACCTGCACGAGCGGCGCAAGGCGCTGGGCGGCTTCCTGCCGCAGCGGCGGCGCAAGGCCGACGACACGCCCGCGGTGCCGCCGCTGTCGGCGTTCGATGCGGTGGTCAAGGGCTCGGGTGAGGGCCGGGAGATCTCGACCACCATGGCGTTTGTGCGGCTGCTCACGGCGCTGGTGCGCGACAAGGAAATCGGAAAACGCATCGTGCCCATCGTCCCGGATGAAGCGCGCACCTTCGGCATGGAGGGCATGTTCCGGCAGCTCGGCATCTTCGCGCCCGAGGGGCAGAAGTACGAGCCCGTGGACCGCGACCAGGTCATGTACTACCGCGAGGACAAGGCGGGGCAGATCCTCGAGGAGGGCATCAACGAGGCCGGGGCGTTCTCCTCCTGGATCGCGGCGGCCACCGCCTACAGCCACTCCAACCAGGTCACGGTGCCCTTCTACATCTTCTACTCGATGTTCGGCATGCAGCGGATCGGCGACCTCGCCTGGGCGGCGGCGGACCAGCGCGCGCGCGGTTTTCTCCTCGGCGCCACGGCGGGCCGCACGACGCTGAACGGCGAAGGCCTGCAGCATGAGGACGGTCACTCGCACGTCCTGTCTTCCGTCATCCCGAACTGCGTGTCCTACGACCCGACCTACGGCTACGAGCTCGCGGTGATCGTGCATGACGGCCTGCGCCGCATGGTCGAGAAGCAGGAGGACGTGTTCTATTACCTCACGGTGATGAACGAGAATTACGAGCACCCGGCGATGCCGAAGGGCGCGGAGGAAGGCATCCTCAAGGGCATGTACCTGCTGCGCGAATCGAAGTCGAAGGCCAAGGCGCGCGTGCAGCTCATGGGCTCGGGCACCATCCTGCGGGAAGTCGAGGCGGCCGCCGGGCTGCTGGAGAAGGACTGGGGCGTGGCCGCAGACGTGTGGAGCGCGACCAGCTTCACCGAGCTCAGGCGCGATGGGCTCGCCGCAGAGCGCTGGAACCTGCTGCATCCCGACGGCAAGCTGCGCACGGCGTATGCGACGCAGATGCTCGCCGAGCGCCCGGCGGGTCCGGTGGTGGCGGCGAGCGATTACATCAAGACCTTCGCCGACCAGATCCGGCCGTTCGTGCCGAAGGAGCGCGTGTACCGCGTGCTGGGCACCGACGGCTTCGGGCGCTCCGATTCGCGCGAGAAGCTCAGGTATTTCTTCGAGGTGAACCGTCACTTCGTCGTCATCGCGGCGCTGCAGGCGCTCGTCGAGCAGGGCGAGGGCAAGGCGAAAGCGGTGGCGGACGCCATCAAGAAGTACGGCATTGACGCCGAGAAGCCGGATCCGACGACGGTATGAAGCAAGTCAACGTCCCGGACATCGGGGATTTCAAGGACGTCGAAGTGATCGAGGTCCTGGTGAAGGCCGGGGACACGATCGCCGCCGAGCAGTCGCTCATCACCGTCGAGTCGGACAAGGCGACGATGGAGATCCCGGCGCCGGGTGCGGGCGTGGTGAGGGAGGTGCGCATCAAAGTCGGCGACAAGGTGTCACAGGGCACGCCGATCCTCGTGCTCGATGAAGCGGATGCCGGCGCCACGGCAAAGGAGGCCCCGGCCCCGGCACCGGCGCCGGAGAAGGCGAAGGCCGCGCCGGCCTCAGAGTCCGCCAAGCCCGCGCCGGCGCCCGCGGCAGAGAGCGCCGGCCCGATGACGGTGAACGTGCCCGACATCGGCGACTTCAA
>JAOUGZ010000740.1 GCA_029865405.1 Betaproteobacteria bacterium | reverse complement strand
CCGCATAAGTCTTCAGCCCGCGTGCACCGGCCCGAGCGGGCGCAGGCGCACGCCCTTGCGCAGCTTGGTCCACTTGAACTCCGTGGGATCGGCGAGCGCCGGGCCCGGCGCCTTCACCACCAGCACCTCCTTCGCGATCGGCTCGAAATCGGCGCGGAAATGCACCGAGCTCTTCAGCGCGAGGATGCGCTCCTGCACGGGCTCGATGCCGACGTGGCGGAACATCTCCTGGTCGGCGGCCTGCACCTTGCGCGAGGCGAGCACCACGCGCACGCCCGGCGCGGACTTGCTGCGCAGCAGCGCCATGTTGCCCAGCGTCATGCGAAAGCCCTTGAACATCGGCCCGGTGCAGGTGAATTTCCCGTCGCCCAGCCGCTCCACGGTGAACTCGCTCTCGAACGGCGCATCGCCCGGGATGCGCGACTTCCCGCCCAGCGAAAATCCGAGCGTCGCGCCCTGCCCCGCCGCGTGTGCCCTGGCCGCGGCGTCCTTGTCGATCAGCAGCCCCAGCGCCGCGCCCTCGGCGCGCTGCGCGACGAGTGCGCGCAGCAGCCCCGTGGTGTCGCCGTTGCCGCCCGCACCCGGGTTGTCCTGCGTGTCGGCGAGCACCACCGGCCGGCCCGGCGCGCCGCGCGCCTGCGCCCGCCGCACGGCGTCGTCGGGCAGGTGGAGCTCGAGCGCGAAGTCCTTCTCGGCGTCCGCCACGCGCCCGCGCAGCTCCTCCAGCGCCTGCTCCACTTTGCGCGCGTCGGCGCCATAGGCCTGCACCGCCATCCCGCACTCGGCGAAGTCGGCCATCGGAAAGCCGGGCGTGAAGGACAGCGTGGCGTCGAACTTCTTCTCCAGCGCCGCCAGGTCCGCATACAGGCTGCGGCAGGGCTCGATGAACGAGCACTGCGACGGAATCCCGGTCAGGAAGTCCAAGCCGCGCCAGGCGCCCGCGAGGCGCGTGCCGCCGCGCAGCATGCCATCGAGCAGCCGCGCCGCACGCGCGCCGGTTTCAGCCATGTCGACGTGCGGGTAGGTACGGTAGGCGACGAAGGCGTCGGCGCCCGCGAACATGGCGTGCGTGAAGTTGCAGTGCAGGTCGAGGCTCGCCGCCACCGGCACGCGCGGCCCCACCGCTTCGCGCACCCGCCGCAGCAGCTCGCCCTCGCCGTCGTCGAAGCGCTCGCTCACCATCGCGCCGTGCAGGTCCAGGTACACCCCGTCCACGGGCAGCGCGTCGCGCAGCCGCCGAACGATCTCGCCCGCGATGCGCTCGTAAGCATCGGTGGTCACCGCCGCCGAAGGGCTGGCCGCCGCCCACACCGTGCCGACCAGCTGGTGCCCGGCGGCGCGCAGCGCCTCGATCGCGCCGGCCGCGGGAATGTTGGCCCCCGCCACCGCGGCGAACAGGGGCTCGCCGTACTGCACGCCGGGCCAGCCGCCGCCCGCCTCGAACGCGGCGTAGTCCGCCGGCGAGGGCGCAAAGGTGTTCGTTTCATGCTGGAAACCGCCGATTGCGATGCGTGCCATGGCCTGCTAACCTGCCTTTCGCCTATTCCGAGCGCAAAGGATACCCGCATGAACCGCAATATCGTCGCTGCTGTCTTGCTCGCCGCCGCCGGCGGCGCCGCATTTTCCGTCGCGGCCCAGGACAAGGTACTGCGCGTCGTGCCGCACTCGAACCTCGCGATCCTCGACCCGGTATGGACCACGGCGTACATGAGCCGCAACCATGGCTACATGATCTACGACACGCTGTTCGGCACCGACGAGAAGAGCCAGGTCAAGCCGCAGATGGTGGAAAGCTGGACCGAGTCGCCCGATCACCGCCTGTGGACCTTCAAGCTGAGAAAAGGCCTCGCCTTCCACGACGGCGCGCCCGTGACCGGCGAGGACGTGGTGGCCTCGCTAGCGCGTTGGGGCAAGCGCGACGCGATGGGCGTGGCGCTGATGACCTTCGTCGAGCGCATTGACGCGCCCACGGCGGACAGCTTCCGCATCTTCCTGCGCGA
>JAOUGZ010000739.1 GCA_029865405.1 Betaproteobacteria bacterium | reverse complement strand
CTCGCGCAACCGCGAGCCGGTGCTGAAGGGCAAGCTGCGCGCCTGGCTCACGCCGCGCGACGAGGTGCTGGCTTTCTGCCAGGCGCCCGCGGCCGAAGGCGGCGCCGGGGCGCTGCTGGTGCTGCTGAAGGCCCGCTAGATCGCGGACTCGTTGGTCTCGCCGGTGCGGATGCGCAGCACGTGCTCGACCGTGGTGACGAAGATCTTGCCGTCGCCGATCTTGCCGGTGCGCGCGGATTTCACGATCGCCTCGATGGCGGGCTCAAGCTGCTTTTCCGGCACCACCACCTCGATCTTCACCTTGGGCAGGAAGTCGACCACGTACTCCGCGCCGCGGTAGAGCTCGGTGTGGCCCTTCTGGCGGCCGAAGCCCTTTACTTCCGTGACCGTAAGGCCGGTGACGCCGACCTCGGAGAGCGCCTCGCGCACCTCGTCCAGCTTGAACGGCTTCACGATGGCTTCGATCTTTTTCATGCTCATGCCTGTTCCTCCCGGGATGCCCCCAATTATAGCGACAGCCCGCCCTCGTCGCGGTAGCGCGAGGTGATCGGGTAGCGCCAGTCCTTGCCGAAGCCGCGCAGGGTGATGCGCACGCCCGGCGGCGCCTGGCGGCGCTTGTACTCGCTGCGCCGGATCAGGCCGACAACGCGGCGCACGTCGGCGGGGGCGTAGCCGAGGCCCACGATCTCCTGCGGCGAGCGGTTCTGCTCCATGTAGGCCTCGACGATGCCGTCCAGCACCGCGTAGGGCGGCAGGCTGTCCTGGTCGGTCTGGTTGGCGCGCAGCTCGGCCGAGGGCGCGCGCGTGATGATGTTCTCCGGAATCACGTCGGACACGGTGTTGCGATAGCGCGCCAGGCGCCATACCAGCGTCTTGGAAAGATCCTTGATCACCGCGAAGCCGCCCGCCATGTCGCCGTACAGGGTCGAGTAGCCGACCGCCATCTCCGACTTGTTGCCGGTCGTGAGGACGATCGAGCCGAACTTGTTGGACAGCGCCATCAGGAGCGTGCCGCGCACGCGCGCCTGCAGGTTCTCCTCGGCGAGATCCTCCGGCCGTCCCGCGAACAGCGGCGCCAGCGAGCCGCGAAAGGCGTCGAACGCCGGGCCGATCGGGATCGTGTCGTAGCGCACGCCGACGCGCCGCGCCATCTCCGCCGCGTCGTCCAGGCTCATGCGCGCGGTGTACTGCGAAGGCATCATCAGCGCGTGCACGCGCGAAGCGCCGAGCGCGTCGCAGGCGATCGCCAGCGTCAGCGCCGAATCCACGCCGCCCGAGAGGCCGAGCACCGCCCCGGGAAATCCATTCTTGTCGACGTAGTCGCGCGTGCCGAGGACCAGGGCGCGGTAGATCTCGGCCTCGAGGGGCAGCTCCGCCGCCACGTCTCCGGGCACCGGCACGGCGCCGTCGAATTCGAACAGCGCCAGCGCTTCCTCGAAGAACGGCGCCTGGCGCACCAGGGCGCCGCGCGCATCGAGCACGCAGGAGGCGCCGTCGAACACCAGCTCGTCCTGGCCGCCGACCAGGTTCACCGCCAGGCTCGGCATGCCGGTGTCGCGGATCCAGTCGCGGAACACGCCGTGGCGCGTCGCCTGCTTCCTCTTGTGGTAGGGCGAGGCGTTGATCGACAGCATGGCCTGTGCGCCGGCGGCCTTGGCCATCGCCGGCACGCGCCCGAACCACACGTCCTCGCAGATGGCGAGGCCGAAGCGCACCCCCTTCAGTTCGAGCACGCAGGGCTCGGCGCCGGCATCGAAGGTGCGCTTCTCGTCGAACACGTCGTAGTTGGGCAGCTCGCGCTTTCGCGCCACCGCCGCGATGCGCCCGTCGCGGATCAGGGCGGCGGCGTTGTAGCGCGCGCCGCCCGGCGCCTGCTCCGGAAAGCCGACCACCAGCGAAACGCCGCGCACGCGCGCGGCCAGCTGCTCGAGCTCGCGGCGGCAGTCGGCGAGGAATCCCTCGCGCAGCACCAGGTCTTCCGGCGGATAGCCGCACAGCGAGA
>JAOUGZ010000738.1 GCA_029865405.1 Betaproteobacteria bacterium | reverse complement strand
CAGCACCACGAACTCGTCGAGCAGCGCGACGAAGAAGATCAGCGCGCCGACGACGAAGCTCATCTGCGGCATCCAGATCGGGATCTGGATCAGGCCCTGCGCCACCTCCTCGAACTGCCAGCTCTCGTAGACGAAGTGACCCGCCGCCCAGAGGATGTAGCCGGCGACGAGCACGGCAAGGCCGAGCGCGACGAACTCCGCGCGGCGCCGCGCGCCGCCCGGCAGGCGATCGATGAGCAGGCCGACGCGCACCAGCTCGCCGTGGCGGAAGGTGTAGCCGAGGGCGAGAAAGGCGCTCGCCGCGCACAGCCAGCCGACGATGTCGTCGGCGCCGCGCAGCAGCAGCCCCGCTTCACGCATGCCGGCCTGCGCGAGCATCACCACGGCGATGCTCGCCAGGCAGGCCGCCGCGAGCACGCCGCTCGCGACGTAGAGGCGGTCGAGAAACCGCCGCAAACTACTTCTTGTAAGCTTTGAGGATCGCCTGGCCGTCGGCGCCGGCCTTGTCTTCCCACTCCCTGGCCATCTGTGCGCCGACCTTGCCGAACGCGGCCTTCATGGCGGCGCTCGGCTCGTGCAGCGTCATGCCGTTCTTGGCGAGGGTCTCGTCGCCGTCCTTCTCGCGCTGCTTGGACATCGCCCAGCCGCGAGGCTCGGCGCTCTTGGCCGCGCTCATCACGGCGTCCTGCTGCGTTTTCGGCAGGCGCTTGAAGGCGCGCGTGTTCACCACCACCACGTTCTTCGGGTGGAAGGCGCTGGTCTTGTAGTAGTTCTTGACGAATTCCCAGGCCTTGGTCGACGTGCCGGTGGCCGACGAGGTGATCATCGCCTGCACCGCGCCGGTGGCGAACATCTGCGGGATCTCGGGCACCTGGATCACGGTGGGGCTCGCGCCGAGCAGCTCG
Organism: Betaproteobacteria bacterium; assembly: GCA_029865405.1. The sequence continues at coordinate 1,101 of JAOUGZ010000738.1, read as the reverse complement.
GCGAGGCGCGCGGTCAGCGGCGAGTAGGTGCGGAACTTGGTGCCCTTCAGGTCGTCGACCGACTTCAGCGGGTCCTTCGTGTAGATGCCCTGGCCCGGCCATGGCACGGAAAAGAGCAGCGTCAGGCCGCGCGCGTCGAGCTTCTTCGTGAGCAGGGGCTTTTGCGCCGCGTAGAACTTCTGCGCGCTGTCGTAGCCTGCGGCGACGAACGGCAGGTTGTCGGCGGCGAACACCGGATCCTCGTTGCCGAACTGCCCGAGCAGGAACTCGGCGATGTTGACCTGGCCGGTGGACACCGCGCGCAGGATGTCGGGGTGCTTGATGAGCGACCCGGACGCATGCACCTTGATCTCGAGCGCGCCGTTGGTCTTCTTAGCCACGTCCTCGACGAACAGCACCACGTTGCGGGTGTGGAACTCGCCGTCCGAATAGGGCGTGGGCATGTCCCATTTCGTTTGCGCCTGCGCCGTGCCGAGCAATGCCGACGCCGCAAATGCCGCCATGAGCCTGATGTTCATAAGACCTCCGGGAAGTTTCATGCAGAAAGTTGCGCTGCCGCATGATCGGCCAACGCGAGCGACGCTGTCAATCCGGGCGATTCGATGCCGTAGAGGTGCACCAGTCCCGGCACGCCGTGCTCGCGCGGGCCCTGGACGACGAAGTCCGCCGCCGGCTCGCCGGGCCCGGAGATCTTCGGCCGGATGCCGGCGTAGCCCGGCTCGAGCGCGTCGTCGGGCAGGCCCGGCCAGTAGCGCCGGATCGCGGCGTAGAAGCGCCCAGCGCGCGCCGGGTCGACGCGGTAGTCGATCGAATCCACCCACTCCACGTCCGGTCCGAAGCGCGCGCGCCCGCCGAGGTCGAGGGTGACGTGCACGCCGAGGCCGCCTGGTTCGGGCACCGGGTAGACGAGGTGCGTGAAGGGCGCACGGCGCGCGAGCGTGTAGTAGTTGCCCTTGGCGTAGAGCTCGCGCGGCGCCGCGGCGGCCGGATAGCCCTCCATGCGCCGGGCGAGGCTCGGCGCCCTGAGACCGGCGCTGTTGACGACGCCGCGGGCCAGGAGCGGCTCCGCGCCCGCGACCTGCAGCTCGATGCCCTGCGGCG
>JAOUGZ010000737.1 GCA_029865405.1 Betaproteobacteria bacterium | reverse complement strand
CCAACGACCCCAATCTGCAGAACATTCCCATCCGCACGCCGCAGGGACGCCGCATCCGCGAGGCCTTCGTCGCGCCGCCGGGCCGCCGCATCCTCTCCGCCGACTACTCGCAGATCGAGCTGCGCATCATGGCGCACCTGTCGGGCGACGAGGGGCTGCGGCACGCGTTCGCGCACGGCCACGACGTGCACCGCGCCACCGCCGCGGAGGTGTTCGGGCGCGCGCTCGACGAGGTGAGCGACGACGAGCGGCGCACTGCCAAGGTGATCAACTTCGGCCTGATCTACGGCATGAGCGCCTTCGGGCTGGCGCAGAACCTGGGCATCGAGCGCACCACCGCGCAGGCCTACATCGACTCGTATTTCTCGCGCTATCCGGGCGTAAAGCGCTACATGGACGGCACCCGCGACAAGGCGCGAAGCGACGGCTACGTCGAGACGGTGTTCGGGCGGCGCCTGTGGCTGCCGGAGATCCGCTCGTCCAATCCGCAGCGGCGCGCGGGCGCCGAGCGCGCGGCGATCAATGCGCCGATGCAGGGCACGGCCGCGGATCTCATCAAGCTCGCCATGATCGCCGTACAGCGCTGGCTGGAGGAGGAAAAGCTCGGCGCGACGCTCATCATGCAGGTGCACGACGAGCTGGTGCTGGAAGTGCCCGAGACGGAACTGGCGCGCGTGAAGGACGGGCTGCGCGACCGCATGCAGGACGTGGCCAGGCTCGAGGTGCCGCTCATCGTGGATGTGGGCGTCGGCGAGAACTGGGACCAGGCGCACTGAATCGGGTTGTCGGCCGTTCCGGCCCTGTGCTACCGTCCTGACGCATCCATCGAGGAGGAGGAAATCCCATGCAAGGCACTCGCACCTGCATTGCCGCCGCGCTCGCTACCGCGCTGGCGGCGCTTTCCGGGACCGCAGCGGCGCAGAAGGTGGAATGGAAGTTCTCCACCTGGGGCAAGGAGCGCGCCTTCACCAAGGGCATCGAGGTGCTGGCCGAGAAGGTCGCCAAGCAGAGCGGCGGCAACTTCACCATCCGCATCGGCTACGCGGAGACGTTCTCCAAGGACCGCGAGAACCTCGACGGCCTGAAGCTCAAGGCGATCGACGCCTCGCATTTCTGCAACTTCTATCACCCCGGCAAGAACCCGGCGTTCATGGTGTTCTCGCTGCCGTTCCTGCCGCTCGGCGACTGGGACGTGTCGGTGAAGGCGAGAAACCAGCTCTTCAAGCACCCGGCGCTGGTCGCCGACATGGACAACTGGGACGCCGTGGCCTACGCCTCGACGCTGCTGCCGCAGTACGAGTTTCTCGGCAAGGGCGCGCCGCCGACCACGCTTGCCGCGTGGAAAGGCAAGCGCGTGCGCGCCGGCGGCGGCCTCGGCGACGCGATGGAGGTGCTCGGCGCGATCAAGACCACCACCACCGCGACCGAGGTGTACACCGCGATGGAGCGCGGCACCATGGACGCGGCTTCGTTCCCGTTCACCTATGCGCAGGTGGCCTACAAGATCCACGAGGTCGCCGACTGGTTCACCACCAACATGTCGCCCGGCACCGCCGAATGCCCGATCGTGTTCAGCAAGAGTTCCTGGGCCAAGCTGCCGGCGCAGTACCAGAAGCTGATCACCGACGCCAAGGCGGAAGTGGACCGCGCGCAGGTGCAGGCTTACGAGGACATCGACAAGAAGAACCTGCCCATGCTGCAGGCGAAGCTCAAGCCCGTCACCTACACCCCGGCGCAGCTCGCCGAGTTCCAGCGCGTCGCCGGCAAGCCGGTGTGGGACAAGTGGGTCGAGGAGAACAAGGCCCGCTTCAACGGCCAGGAGCTGATCGACACGATCTTCCGCATCGCCAAGGCGGGCGGCAAGTAAGGAAGCGGGGCCCCGGGGGTCGCCCGCGTGCACTCGAACCCCTCCAGCGCAGACGCCGGGGCCGACGCGCCGACGCTCTCGGCGCTCGACCGCCGGCTCGGCAAGGTCGAGACCGGCTTCAACCTCGTCGCCGCCCTCGCCA
>JAOUGZ010000183.1 GCA_029865405.1 Betaproteobacteria bacterium | reverse complement strand
GGGACTGGAGAGCACCTCGCCGATCGGCACTTTGCGCTCGCGCATCGCAGCGCCTACGCGCCTGGCCTGCGCACGGCCCTCGTCGGACAGGTTGCGCTGGGTGGAGCAATCCTCGAGCTTGAAGCCGGGCGGATCGCCGAAGCCCGGTGTCGTGAGTGCGTGGCGGATGAAAAGCACGTGGCCGCCCTGCTGCAGCGCCTGCCACAGGGCTTCGTCGCCGTGCGCCGGTGCAAAGGCGAACGACAGGGCAACCAGGAGCCATCTCATGTTTGGCGCTGGCTCCAGAGGTAGAGTGCGATGCCCGCGGCGATCATCGGCAGGCTCAGCCACTGCCCCATCGACAGATTCAGCGCCAGCAGCCCCAGGAAGTCGTCAGGCTCTCGCGCGAATTCGGTGACGAAGCGGAACGCGCCGTAGCCCAGGAGGAACACCGCCGACACTGCGCCCCGCGCCCGGGGCCTCGACGAATACCACCACAGCAGCACAAAGAGCAGCACGCCCTCGAGGGCAAACTGGTAGAGCTGGGACGGATGGCGCGGCAGGCTGCCCGCGCCCCGAAACACCATGCCCCAGGGCAGGTCGGTGGTGCGGCCCCATAGCTCGCCGTTGATGAAGTTGCCCAGGCGCCCGGCCGCCAGGCCGGTCGGCACGCAAGGGGCGATGAAATCCAGGAGCCGCCACCCGTCGACGCGTCGGCGCCACGCGAAGAACGCGACCGCCGCGAGCACGCCGAGAAAGCCGCCATGGAAGGCCATGCCGCCCTGCCAGATGGCGAAAATCTCCAGGGGATGCGAGAAGTAGTACGCGGGCTTGTAGAAGAGCACGTAGCCCAGCCGGCCGCCGAGGATGGTGCCGAGGACGCCGAGGAAGATCAGGTCGTCGAACTGCTCGCGCGTGATCGGCGCCACCCCCTGGGCAATGCGCCGGCGCCCCAGCCACCACAGCAGGCCGAACGCCGCGAGGTACATGAGCCCGTACCAGCGGATGGCGAGCGGGCCCAGTGAGATCGCGACGGGATCGAAGTTGGGGTGGATCAGCACGGTAGAATTTGCATTCTACTTGCGAGGGAATCGCAGCATGGCCGACAACCGCCGCTCGAAGCTGATCACCCAGGGCGTGGCACGCTCGCCCAACCGCGCCATGTTGCGCGCCGTGGGATTCAAGGACGGCGACTTCGACAAGCCGATCATCGGCGTGGCCAACGGCCACTCCACCATGAACCCCTGCAACGCGGGCATCCAGCCGCTCGTCGACAGCGCCATGGGGGCGCTGGAGGCCGCCGGCGCCAAGCCGCAGGTGTTCGGCGTGCCGACCATCACCGACGGCATCGGCATGGGCACCGAGGCGATGAAGTACTCGCTCGTGTCGCGCGAGGTGATCGCTGACGCGATCGAGACCTCGGTCAACGGCCAGGCGATGGACGGCGCGCTGGTGGTCGGCGGCTGCGACAAGAACATGCCGGGCGGGATGATGGCCATCGCGCGCATGAACGTTCCGGCGATCTACGTCTACGCCGGCACCATCAAGCCGGGCAAGTGGAAGGGCCAGGACCTCACCATCGTCTCGGCGTTCGAGGCCGTAGGCGCGTTCTCGGCCGGGCGCATGGCGGAAGAGGATTTCGTCGGCATCGAGAAGAACGCCTGCCCCTCGGTCGGCGCCTGCGGCGGCATGTTCACCGCGAACACGATGAGCTCCTCGTTCGAGGCGCTCGGCATGAGCCTGCTCGGCTCCTCGCAGATGGCCTCGCCCGACCGGGAGAAGGCCGACAGCGCCGCGGCGTCAGCGCGCGTGCTGGTCGAAGCGGTCAAGCGTAACCTCAGACCGCGCGACATCATCACCCGCAAGTCGATTGAGAACGCGATCGCCCTGGTCATGGCCACCGGCGGCTCTACCAATGCCGTGCTGCACTACCTGGCGATCGCCTCGGCCGCGGGCGTGAAGTGGACCATCGACGATTTTGAGCGTGTCCGCCGCAAGGTGCCGGTGCTTTGCGATCTGAAGCCTTCGGGGCGCTACGTGGCGGTGGACTTCCATCGTGCCGGGGGCGTGCCGCAGGTGCTGAAGATCCTGCTCGAGCACGGCGTGCTGCACGGCGAGTGCATGACCATCCACGGCAAGACCATGGCCCAGATGCTGAAGGACGTTCCGGCCGAGCCGCGCGCCGACCAGGACGTGATCCGACCCTGGTCCAAGCCCTTGTACGCGCAAGGTCACCTCGCCATCCTCAAGGGCAACCTCGCCACGGAAGGCTGCGTCGCCAAGATCACCGGGCTGAAGAAGACGTCGATCACCGGGCCGGCGCGCGTGTTCGATTCCGAGCCCGCGTGCATGAAAGCGATCATGGCCAAGCGCATCAAGGCCGGTGACGTGGTGGTGATCCGCTACGAAGGGCCGAAAGGTGGGCCGGGCATGCAGGAAATGTTAGCGCCCACTTCGGCTTTGATTGGCCAAGGCTTGGGAGACTCGGTGGGATTGCTGACCGACGGCCGGTTCTCGGGAGGAACCTGGGGCATGGTCGTGGGCCACGTTGCCCCCGAGGCCTATGTCGGCGGCACCATTGCGCTGGTGAAGGAAGGCGATTCGATCACCATCGACGCGAAGAAGCACCTTCTGCACTTGAACGTGCCGGCGAAGGAACTGGCGGCGCGGCGCAGGAAGTGGAAGGCGCCCAAGCCGCGCTACACGCGCGGGCTGCTCGCGAAGTACATGAAGCTGGTGTCGACCGCCTCCAAAGGCGCCATCACCGATTCAGAAACCTGACCCCGGCTGCTTGAGGAATTCGATCTCGGCCGGCGTACTTTGCCGGCCGAGAATGGCGTTACGGTGCGGGAACCGCCCGAAGCGGTCGATGATCTCCCGGTGCCGCAAAGCATAGCGATACTGCTCCGCGTCGAAGTCCTTCATCAGCTCGCACGACAGGTGCTGGTCCTCGAGGGACTCGCTGTGCTCGAAGGGCAGGTAGGCAAAGAGCTGCTCGGCCTGCGTCATGCGTTCGTGCCAGCCGCGCGCCAGGATGCGGCGCGCCGCGTCGCGCGCCAGCGCATCGGTGGCGAACGCGCCGGCCTCGCCGCGAAACATGTTGCGCGGAAACTGGTCGAGGAGGATCACGCGCGCCAGGCACGCGCGCGCATCGTCGAGCCAGCCGTCCAGGGTCCCGGCCGCGGCCTCCTGGTGCAGCGCGCGAAAGCGACGGCGGATCTCGGCGTCCAGCGACGCTTTCTTGACGAACCAATCCTTGGGGTGCTCGTCGAACCAGAAGTGCAGCACTTCGCCTGCCCGGGCGTCGTTCACGGCGCGTGCATTCCTGTCGGGCCGCGCCGACAATGCCGGGTTGACGCTGAAGGCAAGCGCGGACTACCCTTTTTGCATCCGCAACCCACAACGGAGAATCGAACAATGATGAGCCGCTTTCGTCGCATGGTTGCTGGCATGGTCATCGTGTGTCTGGGAAGCACGGGCCTGGTTCTGCCCGCGCATGCCGGGATTGTAAGCAGCGAGGCGCTGGTTGCGGGCACGCAGCAGGAGCGCCTCGCGGGCCTGCTCGAGCGCAGCGATGTACGCGCCCGCCTGCAGGCCTACGGCGTGGACCCGGCGCAAGCGCAAGCGCGCGTCGCCGCGCTCTCGGACGAGGAAGCCGCGCGTCTGGCGGCGCAGATCGACGAGCTGCCGGCCGGTGGCGACGTGCTCGGCGTAGCGCTGATCGTTTTCCTGGTGCTCCTGTTCACCGACATCATGGGCTACACCAAGATCTTTCCGTTCACGCGCTCCACGCGCTGAGCTTGCCCATGAGGTGGTGCGCGACCCCCGCTGCGGCGGGGGTTTGCATTTTGGCGGCCGCGTTGCTCGCCGGCTGCGCCGCGCCGCAAGTCTCCGGGCTGATCGAGCGCCGCCCGGCGGGCCTGCCCGCCGCCGCGGAGATTGCCTCGGTGCCGTTCTTCGCGCAGCAGGACTATCAATGCGGCCCCGCATCGCTCGCCGCAGTGCTGCGGCATGCGGGGCGCGAGGCGACGCCCGAGTCGCTCGCGCCGCAGGTTTTCTTGCCCGGGCGCAAGGGATCGCTCCAGCCGGAGATGCTGGCCGGCGCAAGGCGCCATGGCCTCGTCGCGTTCGAGCTCGCGCCGCGGCTGGAGTCGCTGCTGCGCGAGATCGGCGCCGGCACGCCGGTGCTGGTGCTGCAGAATCTGGCCCTCGACTGGGCGCCGCAGTGGCACTACGCCGTGGCGATCGGCTACGACCTCGATGAGCGCGTGCTGGTACTGCGCTCGGGCGTCACGCGCCGCCTGGTCATGAGCCTGGATGCGTTCGAGCGCACCTGGGCGCGAAGCGGCCATTGGGCGATGCTCGCGCTGCCGCCGGAGCGCCTGCCTGACACCGCCGCCGAGCTGCCCTACCTGGCCGCCGTCGCCGCGCTCGAGCGCGTCTCCCCGACCGCCGCGCGCCGCGGCTACGAAACGGCGCTCGCGCGCTGGCCCAGCAGCGTCGCCGCCGAGCTCGGCTGGGGCAACGCCAGCTACGCGATGCGCGATCTGGCTGCGGCTGCCGCGGCGTACCTGCGCGCAACGCTGCGCCATCCCGCTTCGGCCGATGCGTGGAACAATCTTGCGCAGGCGTTGATCGAAATGGGCAGCCGCGAGGAGGCGCTGGCGGCGGCGCGCCGCGCCGTCGCGCTCGGCGGCCCCCGACTCCGGAGCTATCGCGAGACGCTCGAAGCCATTCTGCGCCAGCCATGAGCAATCGCCTCGCCGGCGAAACATCGCCCTACCTGCAGCAGCACGCGGCGAATCCCGTCGACTGGCAGCCGTGGGATGCCGCGGCGCTCGCACGCGCGTGCGACGAAGACAAGCCGATCCTGCTCTCCATCGGCTACTCAGCCTGCCACTGGTGTCACGTCATGGCGCACGAGAGTTTCGAAGATCCCGCGGTGGCGGCGGTGATGAACCGGCACTTCGTCAACATCAAGGTGGACCGCGAGGAGCGACCCGACCTCGACCAGATCTACCAGACCGCGCACCAGATGCTGGCGCAGCGCGGCGGCGGCTGGCCGCTCACCATGTTTCTCGCGCCCGACGGCTCGCCGTTCTGGGGCGGCACGTACTTTCCCAAGAGCGCGCGCTACGGCCTGCCGGGCTTCGTCGAGATCCTGGAGCGCATCGCTCAGGTATGGCGCGACCAGCGCGCCGCGGTCGGCGAGCAGGGGGAACAGGTACGGCTCGCCTTTGCCCGGCTGCAGCCACGCGCGGCCGCTGGCGGCGAAACGCTCGATGGCGAACCGGTGCGCGCGGCGCTGGAAACGCTGCGCGCGAGTTTCGACGCGCGCCACGGCGGCTTCGGCGGCGCGCCCAAGTTTCCACACCCGACGGATCTCGAGCTGTGCCTGCGCCACGGCGAGACCGCGATCGCCGACACGACGCTCAGGCGCATGTGCGAGGGCGGAATCTTCGATCAGCTGGGCGGCGGCTTCTGCCGCTACAGCGTGGACGCCGAGTGGCGCATTCCGCACTTCGAGAAGATGCTGTACGACAACGGGCCGCTGCTCGGGCTACTCGCCGACGCGTGGCGCGTGACGCGCGACGACCTGTACGCGCGCTGCGCCGCGGCCACCGCCGGCTGGATCGTGCGCGAGATGCAGTCGTCCGAGGGCGGCTACTACTCCTCGCTCGACGCCGATTCCGAGCACGAGGAAGGCAAGTTCTACGTCTGGGACGCGAACGAAGTGCGAGCGCTGCTCGATGCCGAGGAATGGGCGGTGCTCGCACCGCACTACGGTCTCGACGGCCCGCCTAATTTCGAGGGGCAGCATTGGCACCTGCGGGTCGCGCGCCCCCTGCAGGACGGGTCCGCGGCGCTGCTGGCCGCGGCCAAGGCGAAGCTCCTCGCCGCGCGCGAGAAGCGCGTGCGACCCGGGCGCGACGAGAAGGTGCTCGTTTCGTGGAACGCGCTCGCCATTGCCGGCATGGCGCGCGCGGGGCGCGCGTTCGGCGAAGACGCGTGGCTCGCCTCGGCGCGCCGCGCGCTCGATTTCGTTCGAACGCGCATGTGGCAGGGCGGCAGACTGCTCGCCACGTACAAGGACGGGCGCGCGCACCTCGATGCGTACCTCGACGACTACGCGTTCCTGATGCTGGCGCT
>JAOUGZ010000736.1 GCA_029865405.1 Betaproteobacteria bacterium | reverse complement strand
CAGATTGAAGTCCGTCATCGTGGCCACCATCGGCGTGTGGCTGCCCGGATCGATGTCGTAGGCGCTCATCAGGAACACGAAGTCGCGGTCGACCGGCATGAACTTCGGGTCCTTCGGGTGCACGACGAGGAAACCCATCATGCCCATCGCCATCTGCACCATCTCGTCGGCATGCGGGTGGTACATGAAGGTGCCCGACTTCTTCATCTGGAATTCGTAGACGAAGGTCTTGCCCACCGGGATCTGCGGCTGCGTGAGCCCGCCCACGCCGTCCATGCCGCTCGGCAGGAGGATGCCGTGCCAGTGGATCGTGGTGTGCTCGGGCAGCTTGTTGGTGACGTAGATCCGCACCTTGTCGCCTTCGACGCACTCGATCGTCGGTCCCGGCGACTGGCCGTTGTAGCCCCAGAGGTTCGCCGTCATGCCGGGCGCCATCTGCCGGCGCACCGGCTCGGCGATCAGATGAAACTCCTTCCAGCCATCCTTCATGCGCCAGGGCAGCGTCCAGCCGTTCAGGGTCACCACCGGGTTGTAGGGCCGCCCGTTCGGCGGAAAGAGCGGCGGCGCCATGTCGGGCTTTTCCATAATCGGCGCCTCGGGCAGCGTGGCGGCCTGCGCGCGGCTCACCAGCGCCGCGCCGAACAGGCCGGCGGCGGACGTGCGGAGAAAGTTTCTGCGTGTCGTCATCGCATCATCCTTTGATCAGTGCGCGGCCGGCGCGCCGCCGGCCGGTGCCATCGATGGGGCCGCACTCGGCATCGCCCCCGGTGAACCTGTCGTGAGCGCCATTTGCAGGTCGGCCTCCGCGACCCAGAAATCGCGCTGCGCCTCGAGATAGGCGTTCACGCTGGCAACCGCACTGCGCGAATCGGCAAGCAGTTCGAACACCGACGACAGCATGCCGTTGTAGCGCAGCAGCATCTCGTCCGAGATGCGCTTCCTGAGCGGCACGATCTCGTCGCGGTAGTGCCGGGCGATATCGAACGCCGTGCGGTAGGCGGCATAGGACTCGCGCACCTCGGAGCGCGCGCGGATCGCGGTGTCGGCCGCGCGATTGACCGCCTGCATGTACCGGTGCTCGGCCCGCGCGGCGCGCGCGCTGCCGAAATCGAAGATCGGGATGCGCAACTCGAGCTCCCACCCGCGCTTCACTTCCTGGCCGGTCTCGGTCGATCGCAGCGCGCCCACCTCGACCAGATCCACGTAGCGGGTCACCCGCGTCAGGCCCAGCGTCGCCGCGAGGCTCTCCGCGTCACCCCGCGCCGCCTGGACGTCGAGGCGTTGGCGCAGCGCCTGCGCCTCGAGCTCCCCGCCTTCGCGTACCGCCGCCGGCAGGTCCGGAAGCCGCTCCGGCAGGACGTAGCCGAGGTCCTCGCCCCAAAGGCCCAGCAGCCGCGTGAGCCTTTCTCGCGCAGCGATCTGCGCCTGGCGCGCGCGCGCCAGTTGCGCGGTCGCGTCCGCATAGAAAGCCTGCTCACGCGCGCGCGTCAGCAGCGGCCAGTTGCCCACCTCGGCCATGCGCCGCGCGAGGTCCGCGCTCGCTTCCGCCGCAAGGTGGACGTCCTCCATGTATTTCTCGGTCTGCTGTGCGGCCACCGCGCCGAACCAGGCCTTGCGCGCAGCCAGCGCGAGATTGAGCGCCTCCTCGGAGGCGCGATGCTGGGCGGCGGCGAAGCGCTTCTCCTGCGCTTTCGTCGACAGCGGAATCGAGAGCAGCCCGAGAACGTCGAAAAACACGCTCGTCTCGCGCTCGATCTCATCGCCGCGCGTCAGGCGTGCGAAGCTGAGCTTCGGGCCGCTCCAGCGGCTTGCCTGCACGAGATCGGCTTCGGCGATGCCGAGATCGGCGTAGCGTGCCTGCAGGCCGGGGTTGTTGAGCAGTGCGATCTGCACGGCGCCTTCGGCCGAGAGGGGCTGCCCCAGGAGCTCCTTGACGCGCGCGCGAACCGAGTTCGCCGCTTCCTCGGTGCGCACCCACTGCGCGCGGCCCGCGCCGCGTTCGGCGACCGCCT
>JAOUGZ010000182.1 GCA_029865405.1 Betaproteobacteria bacterium | reverse complement strand
GCGCTCGGCGATGCGCGCGCGCAGGCGCGACATCGGTACGCGCTCTTCCGGGCGGCCCGAGAGCATCTGCTCCACGCTTACCGGCGCGGGCGGTTGCGGCAGCGGGGTCCTGGCGGCGGGCGCGGGAGCGGGCTGGACCGCCTGGAGGACGTCACCTTTGGTGACGCGGCCGTCCCTGCCTGTCCCTTGAACACTCGCCAGATCGACGCCCTTCTCGGCGGCGATTTTCTTGGCGGCGGGGGCCGCGACGGGGGCGGCGCTCCTCGCGGGCGCGGGTTCCGGTTTCGCGGCTTCTGCCGCAGGACCTGCGGCAGACGCCGCGACCTTGGAACTGCCCGCAGAGGCCTTCGCCTCGGTATCGATCTTCGCGATCACCTCGCCCGCCACCACGGTGCCCTTGTCGCCCTTCAGCACGCTCACCAGGACGCCGTCGGCCGGGCTGGGCAGCTCGAGCACCACCTTGTCGGTCTCGATGTCGATCAGGTTCTCGTCGCGCTTCACCGCCTCGCCCTGCTTCTTGTGCCAGGCGAGCAGCGTCGCCTCGGACACCGACTCGGAGAGCTGCGGCACCTTCACTTCGACCAGCATCTAGCCGTCCTTTCGCGCCGAGCTCTGCACCGGCATCACCAGGTTGTCGGTGACGGGAGCGAAGGCCGCCGCGACCAGCGCCTTCTGCTGCTCCAGGTGCAGAGACAGGTAGCCGACCGCCGGAGAGGCCGAAGAGGCGCGCATGGCGTAAGCCAGCTGCTGGTCGGCGCGCATGTGCCGTAGCAGGTAGTGCTGGATGCGGTGCCACGCGCCCTGGTTGCCGGGCTCCTCCTGGCACCACAGCACCTCGCGGGCGTTGGCGTAGAGATCGATGGTGGCCTGGAAGTCGTCGTGCGGGAACGGATAGAGCTGCGCGATGCGGATGATCGCCACGTCCTCGCGCGCGAGTTCGTTGCGCTTCGCGATCAGGTCGAAGAACACCTTGCCGCTGCAGAAGATGACGCGGGTCACCTTGTCGGGCTTGAGGTTTTCGTTCCATTCCGCGTTCACCGGCTTGAACTTGCTTACCGCGAACTCGCTGATCGGCGAGACGGATTCCTTGTGCCGCAGCAGGCTCTTCGGCGTGAAGATGACGAGCGGCTTGCGGTACGGCCGGATCATCTGCCGGCGCAGGAGGAAGAAAAGTTGCACCGGCGTCGCCGGCATGCACACCTGGATGTTGTAATCGGCGCACAGCTGGAGGAACCGTTCGATGCGGCCCGAGGAATGCTCCGGGCCCTGGCCCTCGTACCCGTGCGGCAGCATCATCACCATGCCGCAGATGCGGCCCCACTTGACCTCGCCCGAGGCAATGAACTGGTCGATGACCACCTGGGCGCCGTTCATGAAGTCGCCGAACTGCGCTTCCCACACCACGAGCTCATTGGGCTCCGAGGTGGAGTAGCCGTACTCGAAGCCGAGCACCGCCTCCTCCGACAGCACCGAGTCGATGACCACGAAATCGCCCTGGTTCGGCGCGATATGCTGCAGCGGAACGTAGGTGCCCGCGTCGAACTTCTCGCGATTCTGGTCGTGCAGCACGGCGTGGCGGTGGAAGAACGTGCCGCGTCCGCTGTCCTGCCCCGAGATGCGCACGGCATAGCCGTCCTTCAGCAGCGAGGCGTAGGCGAGGTTCTCCGCCATGCCCCAGTCCACCGGGATCTTGCCCTGTCCCATCAGGCGCCGGTCGGCGATGATCTTCTCGACGCGGGGGTGCAGCTTGAAGTTGGGCGGCACCGCGGTCAGGCGCTCGGCGAGCGCCTGCAGCTCCGCGAGCGGGATGCGCGTGTCGTCGTGCTCGTTCCACTTCGTGCCCCTGAATTTCGACCAGTCGACCGCAAACGGCGGCTTGTAGTTCGACAGGATCGTCTTGTTGGTGTGGAAGCCCCCCTCCAGCGCCTGGCGGTAATTGGCCGACACCTTGTCGGCCTCGTCGGGCTCGATCACCCCCTGCGCGAGCAACCGCTCGGCGTAGAGCTTCCGGGTGCCCGGGTGCTTGTTGATGATCTTGTACATCAGCGGCTGCGTCACCATGGGCTCGTCCTGCTCGTTGTGGCCGAGCTTGCGGAAACAGACCAGGTCCACCGCCACGTCCTTCCTGAACTGGGTGCGGAAGTCGAGCGCCATCTCGATCGCCATCACCGCGGCCTCGGGATCGTCGCCGTTGACGTGGAAGATCGGCGCCTCGATCATCTTCATGACGTCGGTGCAGTACAGCGTCGAGCGCACGTCGCGCGCGTCCGAGGTGGTGAAGCCGATCTGGTTGTTGACGACGATGTGCACCGTGCCGCCCGTGCCGTAGCCGCGCGTCTGCGACAGGTTCAGCGTCTCCTGCACCACGCCCTGCCCCGCCACCGCCGCGTCACCGTGGATCAGCACCGGCAACACCTGCGAGCCGTCGCGGTCCTTGCGGCGGTGCTGGCGCGCGCGCACCGAGCCCTCGACCACCGGATTGACGATCTCGAGGTGCGAGGGGTTGAAGGCGAGCGTCAGGTGCATCGGCCCGCCCGGCGTGTTGATGTCGGACGAGAAGCCCTGGTGGTACTTGACGTCGCCGGCGAGCGCGGAGTGATCGTGCTCGCCCTCGAATTCGCGGAACAGGGTCTTCGGCATCTTGCCGAGGATGTTGACCAGCACGTTGAGCCGTCCACGGTGCGCCATGCCGAGCACCAGCTCCTGCACGCCCGCCGCGCCTGCGCGCTGCAACAAGTGGTCGAGCACCGGAATCAGCGTGTCGCCGCCCTCGAGCGAGAAGCGCTTCTGGCCGACGTAGCGCGTGTGCAGGAAGCGTTCCAGGCCTTCGGCGGCGGTCAGGCGCTCGAGGATGTGCTTCTTCTCGTCGGCGGAGAAATTCGGGCGCGAACGGATCGGCTCGAGGCGCTCCTGGATCCAGCGCTTCTCGGCGCGGCTGGACAAATACATGTACTCCACGCCGAGCGTGCCGCAGTAGGTGTCCTTCAGGTGCTGGATGATCTCGCGCAGCGTCGCCTGCTCCGCGCCCATGTAGGTGCCAGTGTTGAACGGCGTATCGAGGTCGGCGTCGCCGAGATCGTAATAGCCCGGCTCGAGCTCGACGATGTGCGGCTTGGGCAGGCGCTTGAGCGGGTCGAGATCCGCGACCAGGCAGCCGCGGAAGCGGTATTCCGCCACCAGCTGGATTACCGACACCTGCTTGCGATCGGGCGCGGGTCCGGCCGAAGGCCGCGCCGCGCCGGCCCTGGCGCGCTGCGCGAAGGCCTCGACGATCGGCGCGTGCGCCACGTCGCGCACCGCGCCGCCCGCCGCCGGCACGCGCTGCAGGCGCTCGAAGTACTCGCGCCACTGCGCGGGCACGGCCTGCGGGTCGTCGAGCCACTGCTCGTAGAGCTGCTCGACGAACGGCGCGTTGCCGCCGAACAGGTACGAGTTGGCGAGGAAATCCTTCATCATGGCGTCACCGCCTCGCGAGCGGCACCACTTCCCGGCGCTGCGCGCCCTTGTACAGCTGGCGCGGGCGGCCGATCTTGTACTCGGGATCGGCGATCATCTCCTGCCACTGCGCGATCCAGCCGACGGTACGCGCCAGGGCGAAGATGCAGGTGAACATGGATACCGGGATGCCGAGCGCGCGCTGCACGATGCCCGAGTAGAAGTCGACGTTCGGGTAGAGCTTGCGCTCGAGGAAATAGTCATCCTCGATCGCGATCTTCTCCAGGGCGATGGCGAGCTTGAACAGGCGGTCGTTGTGCAGGCCGAGCTCGTTCAGCACCTCGTGACAGGTCTCGCGCATCAGCCTGGCGCGCGGGTCGTGATTCTTGTAGACGCGGTGGCCGAAGCCCATCAGGCGCACGTGCGAGTTCTTGTCCTTGACCTTCTTGATGAACTCGCCGATCTTGGACACATCGCCGATCTCCTCCAGCATCTGCAGGCAGGCCTCGTTGGCGCCGCCGTGCGCGGGGCCCCACAGGCAGGCGATGCCCGCGGCGATGCAGGCGAACGGATTGGCCCCCGAGGAGCCCGCCAGGCGCACGGTCGAGGTGGAGGCGTTCTGCTCGTGGTCGGCGTGCAGGATGAAGATGCGATCGAGCGCGCGCACCAGCACTTCGTTGGGCTTGTACTCCTCGCATGGCGTGCCGAACATCATGCGCAGGAAGTTGGCGGTGTACGACAGCTCGTTCTTCGGATACATGAACGGCTGCCCGACCGTGTACTTGTAGGCCATCGCCGTGATGGTCGGCAGCTTGGCGATCAGGCGGAACGCCGAGATCCTGCGGTGCTCCGGATCCGAGATGTCCAGGGAGTCGTGATAGAACGCCGACAGCGCGCCGACCACACCCACCATCACCGCCATCGGGTGCGTGCCGCGCCGGAAGCCCGTGAAGAACCGGTTGAGCTGATCGTGCACCATGGTGTGGCGCGAGACGATGCCGTCGAACTCGCCTTTTTGCCGGGCATTGGGCAGCTCGCCGTTGAGCAGCAGGTAGCAGACCTCGAGGAAGTCGCAATGCTTCGCCAGCTGCTCGATCGGGTAGCCCCGGTACAGCAATATGCCGGCGTCGCCGTCGATGTACGTGATGGTCGAGCTGCAGCTGGCGGTCGACAGGAAGCCGGGGTCGTAGGTGAACACGCCCGTCTTGCCGTACAGCGCGCGGATGTCGACCACGTCGGGCCCGATGCTGCCCGAGTGCACCGGGAACTCGATCGTCTGGCCGTCGTGCAGGGTAAGCGTCGCCTTCTTGTCCATGTGGTTTCTCCCTTAGCTGGCGCGCAGGCGCGCCACGGTGCCGCTCAGGCTAGCATCGTAGCGCTCGCTGCGGCCGCTCACGATGTCCCAAAGATCGTTGTCCGGCAGGTCGAGCAGCGTGTCGAGCGTTGCGTCCTCCGGGTACTGCCGCAGATAGCGCTCCAGCACCAGGTCGAGCTCCAGCAGCCCGCGCCGGCACTTCCATTTCAGCCTGTCGCACGCCACCCGGTTCATCAGACCGTCCTCTTCACCATCATCTCCTTGATCTTGCCGATGGCCCGCGTCGGGTTGAGGCCCTTGGGACAGGCGTCGACGCAGTTCATGATGCTGTGGCAGCGGAACAGGCGGTAGGGATCCTCGAGATTGTCGAGCCGCTCGCTGGTCGCCTGGTCGCGCGTGTCGGCGATGAAGCGGTAGGCCTGCAGCAGCCCCGCCGGACCGACGAACTTGTCCGGGTTCCACCAGAACGAAGGGCAGGAGGTCGAGCAGCAGGCGCACAGGATGCACTCGTACAGCCCGTCCAGCGCCTCGCGCTCCCGGGGCGACTGCAGCCGCTCGCGCTCCGGCGGCGCCTCGTGGTTCACGAGGTAGGGCTGGATCGAGTGGTACTGCTTGAAGAACTGCGTCATGTCGACGATCAGGTCGCGGATCACCGGCAGGCCCGGCAAGGGCCGCAGCGTCACGTGCGCCGGCAGATCGGCCACCTTGGTGATGCAGGCGAGTCCGTTCTTGCCGTTGATGTTCATCGCGTCGGAGCCGCACACGCCTTCGCGGCAGGAGCGGCGGTAGGCGATGCTGTCGTCCTGCGCCTTCGCCTTGGCGAGCGCATCGAGCAGCATGCGGTCCGAATGCTCGAGCTGGACGTCGTAGTCCTGCAGATAGGGCTGCGCGTCCTTGTCCGGGTCGTAGCGGTAGATCGACAGCTTCATCGGCGGGTCCTAGTAATTCCGCACCTTCGGCTCGAAGGATTCGACCGTCATGGGCTTCAGGTGCACCGGCTTGTACGCCAGCCGATCGCCTTCCTTGTACCAGAGCGTGTGCTTCATCCAGTTGGCGTCGTCGCGCCCGGGAAAATCGGCCCGCGATTGCGCGCCGCGGCTTTCCTTGCGCGCCTCGGCCGACACCACCGTCGCCATCGCCGTCTCGACCAGGTTGTCGAGCTCCAGCGCCTCGATGCGCGCCGTGTTGAACACCTTGGACTTGTCCTGGATGGCGATGCGCTGGGCGCGCGCGGCGACCTGCCGGACCTTGGCGACGCCCGCGGCCAGGTCCTCGGGAAAGCGGAACACGCCGCAGTGCGCCTGCATGACGCGGCGCAGCTCGCCCGCCACGTCCGCCACGCGCTCGCCGTCCGCGGCCGCGTCCAGCCGCGCGAGGCGCG
>JAOUGZ010000735.1 GCA_029865405.1 Betaproteobacteria bacterium | reverse complement strand
CCTCACGCGCTGGCGGTTCTCGCGCTGGTCGAGGAAGAACCCGGTCTTCTGGCCTTCCTCGACGTCGACGCGGAAATTCAGGCCGTACTCGATGATCGGGCAGCGCCGCGCCTCGCGGTTGCCGCGCACGAAGCCCACGCGCGGCGCCAGGCCCTCGAGCTTTCGCACCTCGGCGTCGGAGCGCTCGAACACCGCCTCGCAGCCGCTCGCCTCCATGAGCGCGTCGAGGATCGGCTCGCGCCAGCGCTCGGCGCCCGCCGCGAGGAACTGCGCCACGAGGACGTCGGCGTAGCGATCGACCACCAGCCCCGGCAATCCGTCGGACTCGCCGTGGATGAGCCGCAGCGCGTTGGTGTGCTTCGCCGCCGCGAGGCCCTCGCGGCGCGCAATCGCCTGCGCGATGCGCGCCCTGAAAAACGCCGCGTCGATCACCGCGCCCGCCTCGAAGCTCCAGACGCGCGCGCGGATCTGCGACTCGGGGCTCCAGGCGGCAAGCCCGAGCACCGCGCCTTCGGCGCTGCGAATTTCGACCGTGTCGCCCGCCGGGGGGTTGCCGGCGACGCGCTCGATCGCCCCGGAGAAGATCCACGGGTGGCGGCGCTTGAGCGATTTCTCGCGCCCTTTCTTCAGGACGAGCGCGTGCTTCATTTCTTCTTCGCCCGAGGGTGCGCGGCATCGTACACGCGCGCCAGCGCCTGGTAGTCGAGGTGCGTGTACACCTGGGTGGTGGCGATGCTCGCGTGCCCGAGCAGCTCCTGCACCGCGCGCAGGTCCTGCGAGGACTGCAGCACGTGCGAGGCGAAGGAATGGCGCAGCATGTGCGGATGCAGCCGCCCCGGCACCCCCTGGCGCGCGGCGAGCCGCCGCAGCTGCTTTTCCACCACGCCCGGCGCGATGCGCCGTCCGCGCGCGCCGACGAAGAGCGCCTTCTCGCCCGGCGCGGCAAGCTGCGCGCGCACGCCGATCCACGCCTGGAGCGCCTCTCTGGCGCGTGCGCCCACCGGCACGGTGCGCGTCTTCGCGCCCTTGCCGGTGACCGTGACCTCGCCTTCCTTCAGGTCGAGCCGCCCGTCGGCGGCGTCGAGCGCGACGAGCTCCGCCAGGCGCAGGCCCGAGGAGTAGAGCAGCTCGAACATGGCGCGGTCGCGCGCCGCCGCAGGCGAGGCGTCCTCGCCCGCCTCCAGCAGGCGCTGCACCTGCTCCACCGAGAGCGCCTTCGGCAGGCGCCGCCCGGGCCTGGGCGCGCGCACGCCGTCAACCGGGTTGGCGCCGTAGCCCTTGTGGCGCACGAGCCACCGGAACAGGCCGCGCCACGCCGAGAGCAGGCTCGCCAGCGAGCGCGGCGCCAGGCCGCGCGCGTGCATCTGGGCGACGAAGCGGCGCACCTGCGCGCCATCCAGACCGGCGAGGCGCGCCTCGCCGAGCAGGCCGAGCAGCGTGTGCAGGTTGTGCGTGTAGATCTCGAGACTGCGCCGCGCCAGGCGCCGCTGGTGCTCGAGCGCGCCGAGGTACTCGCGGACCGCGGGCGCGTCCGGGTGCGTGGCCGGATCCCTAGAGCCGCGCGGCGAGCGCGGCCGCGGTGAGCTCGCCGATGCGGCGCAGGTACAGCGTGCCCATCTCGGCGTAGAAGCGCTGCGCATCCTCGCTGCCCAGCGCGAGCAGCCCCGCCGCGCGCGTCTGCCCGAGCGGCACCAGGGCGAGCGAGCGCACGTGCTCCTGCGCATCGCCGAACCACGGCAGGAACGGGCTTCCCGCCGCCGGGCCGCAGAGCGGCGCGCCCATCGCCTCGACGCGCTCGCGCAGCGCCTCTTCCACCGCAGCGCCCTCCGGGGCGCCCGCGGGCGGCGGCCGGCCCCACAGCCGCAGCGCCACGTGCGGCACGGAAAAATCCTCGCGCAGGTGGAACTGCAGCGCCTGCGCCGCAGCGGCGAAATCGCGCGCGCCCAGAAGCCCCGTGGCGAGCCGGTGCACCTTCTCGCTGATGGCGTCGTTGTCCTCGCCGTATTTCAGCAGCTCG
>JAOUGZ010000271.1 GCA_029865405.1 Betaproteobacteria bacterium | reverse complement strand
TTTCCCGCCTTGCAGCCCAGCGCGAGCAGCACCGCGTCGTAGTCCTTCTCCAGGGCCTTCAGCGCCACGTCCTTGCCGATGCGCGTGTTGGGTCGCACCTCGACGCCCATGGCGATGATGCGGTTGATCTCGCCGTCGAGGTGCTTGCGCGGCAGGCGGTAGCCCGGCACGCCGTACTTCGCCATGCCGCCGAGCTCGGCGTGATCGTCGAACAAGGTGACGGCGTGGCCCTTGCGGCGCAGCTGGTACGCCGCGGACAGCCCCGCCGGCCCGCCGCCGACGATGGCGACGCGCTTGCCGGTCTCCGGCCCGGCCTGGAACGTGTAGTTCTTCTCCAGCGCGTAGTCGCCGATGTACTGCTCGACCGCGTTGATGCCGACGAAGTCCTCGACCTTGTTGCGGTTGCAGCCGGTCTGGCAGGGCGCCGGGCACACGCGCCCCATCATCGACGGGAAGGGATTGGCGTCGGTCGAGCGGCGGAAGGCATATTCCTGCGCCGCCGTGCCCTTGGGCGGCTTCTCCACCCCGCGCACGATGTTCAGCCAGCCGCGGATGTCCTCGCCCGAGGGGCAGCTCGCCTGGCAGGGCGGCGTCTTGTGCACGTACACCGGGCACTTGTCGGACTCGTCGCCGGCGAAGATCTGCTCCTGGAACGAGCGCCACTCGTGGTCGCCGTCCTTGAATTTGCGGAAGGTGTGCCCGCTCTTGGCCTCGGGCTTCGCTGCGGGTGCTGACATGGCTATCTCCGGTTCAATACGATGGCGTTCGACACCAGCCCGTGCACGCTGCCGATCATGTCCATGGGGTGCTTGTAATAGGGCAGGACCTTGGTGAACTGGCTCTTGCAGATGGCGCAGATGGCGGCGAGGTAGTTGACGCCGTGCTCGTCCACCACCGTCTGCAGCGCCTGCATGCGCGGCAGCGCGCCCTTCACGCGCAGCTCGACGAGGTCGTCGGTCAGGAGCCCGCCGCCGCCGCCGCAGCAGAACGTGGATTCGCCGATGGTCTCGGGCGCCATGTCGACGAACTTCTCCACGCAGGCGCGGATGATGTCGCGCGGGATCGTGAACTGCCCGCCCGGCACGCCGCCCATGCGCGAGGCGCGCGAGACGTTGCACGAGTCGTGGAAGGTCACCACCTTGCCCGCGTTGCCGCCCTTGTCGAGCGTGAGCGCGCCGCGCTGGATCAGGTCATGCGTGACCTCGCAGACGTGCTGCGGCGCCGGGTATCGCGGATCGAGGAAGTCGAACGGGCCGATGAGCGTGTTCCAGAAGCTGTAGGCGACGCGCCAGGCGTGGCCGCACTCGCCCACCACGAGGCGCTTCACGCCCAGCTCGAGCGCCGCCTCGCGGATGCGCGCGGCGACCTTCTGCAGGTTGTCGTGGTTGCCGATGAAGAGCGAAAAATTCGCCGCTTCCGAGGCGTGCGTGGAGAGCGTCCACGAGATGCCCGCGGCGTGGAACACCTTGGCGTAGCCGATGAGGCCGTCGATGTGCGGCTCGGCGAAGAAGTCGGCGCTCGGCGTGATGAGGAGCACCTCGGCGCCCTTCTCATCGAGCGGAAAGCGCACGTCGACGCCGGTCGCCTCCTTCACGTCCTCTTCCAGGCCGTCGAGCGTGTCGCGCAGCGCCGGGCCCGGCAGGCCGAGGTTGTTGCCGATCTTGTGCACCTTGCCGATGATCTCGTTGGAGTACTTCTGCCCGAGGCCCACGCTGTCCATGATGTCGCGCGCCGCCATCGAGACTTCGGCGGTGTCGATGCCGTAGGGGCAGAACACCGAGCAGCGCCGGCACTGCGAGCACTGGTGGAAGTAGGCGTACCACTCGTCGAGCACGTCCTTGGTCATGTCGCGCGCGCCGACCAGCTTCGGAAAGAGCTTGCCGGCGAGGGTGTAGTAGCGCCGGTACACCGAGCGCAGCAGGTCCTGGCGCGCGACCGGCATGTTTTTGGGATCGGCGGTGCCGAGGTAGTAATGGCACTTGTCGGTGCAGGCGCCGCATTTCACGCAGGTGTCGAGGAAAACCTGCAGCGCGCGCGATTCCTGCACCAGCTCGCCGAGCTTGGTGACGGCGGCCTTCTCCCAGCCCGGCGCCAGCCCGCCGGGAAAGCCGAGCGGCGCCTGGTGGTCGGCCTTGGCGACGAAGGGCTTCGAATGCGCCATCGCGCCTTCGCGCACCAGCGGGATGACGGGATACTCGCCCAGCTCCGGCGTCTCGAAAGCGGCGGCCATGTCAGCTCAGGCGCGCGGACCAGCCCGCCGCGTGGCGGTGCTCGCGCGCGTCATCCACCTGGTTGAGGCTCGGGCTGAAGAACACGCCCGGCGCGTGCAGGAGCTTGGACACCGGGAACACGATCATCAGCAGCGCCACCAGGGCGAGATGGATGAGCAGCGCCGGGTCGGCGGGCAGCGGCCGCCAGTCGAACGCCATCAGGCCGAGAAAGAACGCCTTCAGCGCCACGATGTCGGTGTGCGCGACGTATTTCATGGCGAGGCCGCTCGCGGCGATGGCCATGAGCAGCGCGAGCATCAGGTGGTCGGAGGGGCTGCTGATGTAGCGCACGCGATCGACCAGGAAGCGCCGCGCCCACAGGCCGGCGAGCCCGGCGAGCATCGCGAACGCCGCGTACAGCCCGACTGGCTGGATCAGGTCCACCCAGAACCACACCGGCTCGGTGAAGTAGCGCAGGTGCCGCAGCAGCACCGCCAGCAGCGCTACGTGGAACACCCAGCCGAAGAGCCAGATCCACTTGTTGGCGCGGAAGAGCGCCCGGAACAGCGTCACCTCGCCGAGCATGCGCAGCGCGACGCCGCCGCGCGTGGTCGGCGCCGGCGGGATCGGGATCTTCAGCGGCTGCGGCGTGCGCGCGTACACCCAGCACTTCCGGGCGACCCCGAGGACGAGGATCGCCGTCGCCGCGTAGAACAGCAGCGCGTAGGTGACCGTCAGCGCGGACACCTACACACAGCCGGTCGGCTTGGGCAGGCCCGCGTACTTGCACGCCTGCTTCGCGGGGCCGTAGGGATACAGCTCGTACAGGTACTTGCTGTTGCCCTTGTCGGCGCCGAGCTTCTTGCCGATCGCCTTGGTCAGCACCCGCACCGCCGGCGCGATCTGGTACTCGTCGTAGTACTCGCGCAGGAAGTTGATCACTTCCCAGTGGTTGTCGGACAGGTCGCAATTGTCCAGGCGCGCCATTTCCTTGGCGACGTCCTCGGACCAGTCGGTGCGGTTCGCGAGGTAGCCTTCCTCGTCGGTCTCGATCGTTTGGCCGTTCACTTCGATGGTCATAGCGTGTCTTCCTCTAAGGTTTCAAAGCCAGGACTGCACGGCGTTGTGCTCCACCACGAGGTCCACGAACCCCCCGTAGTCCACCAGGCGAACGCCGTCCATCACCCGGTTCTGCATGCCCCGCGCCTCGACGTCGGGCTTGAGCGCGTAGACCTGCACGCGCTTCAGGGCCTCCTGCACGTCTTTTGCCACGGCGGTGTCGCGCGCCGCCGCGTAGACGCCGTCCTCGATCAGCAGCACGGCGCTGCCCTGCCGCGCGAAGCGCAGGCAGGTCTCGAGCGCCTTGTGCTCGAACGGCGACTTGTTGACGGTGTGCAGCATCGTCGTTTCCTTCAGAAGCTCAGGATCACGTCCTGCGCCTCCATGATTTCGGCCATGCGAGCGGCGTCCACCACCTCGACCGGGACCACCAGGTCGGCTGCGGTGAGGCCGCGCGCCTCGAGCGCCTCCTTCTCCACGTAGAGCTTGGTTACGTCGTAGTCTTCCAGCGCGCGGAACGTAGGCGAGAAATTCTTTGCCTGCAGCGCCTTGGTGTCCTGGCCCTTGGCGAGCTGGTAGACGCCGTCGCCCAGGAACGCGAGGCTCACGTCCTGCTCGAACGCGGCGCCGATCAGCACCACTTCCAGCGACTCGAGCGCGTAGATCGTGCCGTACGGCGCCCGGCGGTTCACGTACAGGAACCGCTTGGCGACGCCGCCCGCGTTTTCCTCAGTCACCGAACACCACCATGCGGTCGGCCTCGATGCCGGCCTCGATCAGCTGCCCCAGGCCCGAGATGCGGAATCCCGGCGCGAGGTTGTCGGCGTCCTTGCCGTGGCGCTTGGCCTCGGCCTTGTCCATCAGGCCGCGGCGCTGCGCCGCGGCGATGCACACCACGAGATCCAGCTTGTGCTCGGCCGCGAGCTCGCTCCAGCGCTTGACGATGTTGCGGTCGTCCTGCGGCGGCACCGTGAGCCGCGTGCCGTTGTTGACGCCGTCGTGATAGAAGAACACGCGGCACACCTCGTGGCCCTTGGCGAGCGCCGCTTTGACGAACTGGTAGGCGCTGTCCGAGGCCTGGTGCGTGTACGGCCCTTCGTTCACCAGGATGCCGAGCTTCATCGCCCGCGCCCCCTAGAAGCGGATGTGGGTCGAGGCGTTGAGGCTGTTCCTCGCGCCGCGCCAGTTGTCGATGTGGAACTTGGTGAACGGCAGCCCCGTCAGCTCGAAAAAGCGCGGCCAGCCGATGCGCTCCACCCAGTCGCCCACCCGCTCCCAGTCGCGCGCGTCCTTCTTGTACGTATAGAGGATCTTCTTCACCACCGTCGCCACCTCGGGCCAGCGCGGCGGGTTGTTCGGCAGGCCGGCGGCCACCAGCTTCTGGAACATGGGCTTGGAGCGCGCGTTGGAGTTCTTGCCGCCCACCCAGATGGCGAGCTTGGAGTGCTCCGGGTCGTTGATCTGCATCGGCGGGCACGGCGGATAGCAGGCGCCGCAGCAGATGCATTTCTTCTC
>JAOUGZ010000734.1 GCA_029865405.1 Betaproteobacteria bacterium | reverse complement strand
GCCCGCTTGCCGTGTGCATGGTGTTCGGGCTGCTGTTCTCGATGTTCGTCAGCCTGCTGCTCATCCCGGCGCTCTACCTGCTCGCGCACCGGCGCGCCGAGCGTCTCGGCCTCAGCCGAGTCCCGAGACCTTCAGCAGGCGCTGCAGGTCCTTGAGCATGCGCGAGGGATCGGGCTCGCGCGGGTAGCGCAGCATCAGGTTGCCGAGCGGGTCGACGACGTAGATGTGGTCGGCGAGCGCGCCCGCGGCGGGAAAGCTTGCGGCGAGCGGCCCCGCCGGCGCAACGTGCGTGCCCTCGATCGCCGCGGCGAGCGCCGCTGCCGGCGCGCCACCCCCGGTGAGCAGCCACAGCCGCTCGACGCGCGCCTGGTTCTTGCCCTGCGCGCGGCGCACCTGGCGCATGAAGTAGAGCTTGCGTTCGCAGTAGGCGTCGCACGCCGCCGCGTCGAGCGTGACCAGCACCCACTTGCCGCGCAGCGCGTCGAGCGGCGGCCCCGTGAGGGGGCGCGGCTCGATCAGCTCGCCGTAGTTGGAGGTCGCCCCCGGCGCCCAGTCGAGCCAGTACGCGAGCCACGCGAGCGCAAACGGCGCGGCGAAGAACAGGCCGAGCAGCGCAAGCTTGACACGCCCGCGCTTCAGCGGATCAGACGGCAGGACGCGCACGGCGCACGGAAAGCACCAGGAACAGCACCACGGCGAGCGCGGCGAGCGTGTACCACTGCAGCGCGTAGCTCTCGTTCTTGTCGGCGCCCGAGTCCGGCGGCGGCCAGTTGCGCGTGAGGCCGTCGGGAAACGGCGAATGCTGCTCGAGCACGAACGGCTCGAGCTTGAGCCCCGACCAGGCCGCGAAGGTCGTCACCTCGGCGTTCTGCCACACGCGGCCCGACGGCGGCGTGTTGGATGGGTCGTAGGCGCGCGGAAAATGATCGAGCACGCGCCCTTCCACCTCGTGCACGCCGGGCGGCGTGCGCAGCTGCGGCAGCTGCTCGCGGTGCGCGGGCGCCGCCACCCAGCCGCGGTTGACGAGCACGTGCCGGCCATCGCCGAGCTTCAGCGGCTGCACGACGTGGTAGCCGACGCGCCCGCGGAACACCTTGTTGTCGAGGAGCACCGTGTAGCGCTCGAGGAACTCGCCGCGCAGCTGCAGGCGCTTTTCCGCCACCGCCGCCGCGCGCTTCGCGGCCGCCTTGCCCGCCTGCCAGTTGCCGAGCGCGATGCCCGCCGCGCAGCCCGCCGCGGCGAGGGCGAAGGCCCAGGCGCGCGGCCGGAAGGAGTATCCTGAAATCATGCGTTATCTGGTGCTTGCCGCATTCGCGCTCATCATCCTCAGCCTGGCGTCGGGGCTGTACTTCGTGTTTCATGACCGCAGCAACTCCAAGCGCGCGGTCAAGGCGCTCGCCGTGCGCGTCGGCCTCTCAGTGGGACTGTTCGTGTTCCTGATGGTTGCGTACTACTTCGGATTTGTGCCGGCGCGGTTGTAGAGGCGTCGGGGGCAGGCGACGCGGGCAGTGCCTGCGTTTGATCTTCCATGGTCTCGTGTTTTTTGGCCGGAAGATTCACCCGGCCAAAAAACACGAGATCGATTTGAACTGCAAGGGCCCCGCGCTGACGCTCGTGTCGTCGCCCGCCTGCCTTACAGCCAGTACACGAAGATGAACAGCCCCAGCCACACCACGTCGACGAAGTGCCAGTACCAGGCCACGCCCTCGAAGGCGAAGTGGTGGTCGGGCCTGAAGTGGCCCTTAAGGCAGCGCGCGTAGATCACCGACAGCATGATCGCGCCCACGGTGACGTGGAAGCCGTGGAAGCCCGTGAGCATGAAGAAGGTCGAGCCGTAGGCGCCGGTGGTGAGCTTGAGGTTGAGGTCGGCGTAGGCGTGGCTGTATTCGTAGGCCTGCACGCCGATGAAGATCACGCCGAGCGCGATGGTGAGGAACAGGAACCAGTTGAGCACCGCGCGGTTGCCTTCCTTCAGCGCCCAGTGCGCGATGGTGACGGTGACGCCGGAGGACAGCAGCAG
>JAOUGZ010000181.1 GCA_029865405.1 Betaproteobacteria bacterium | reverse complement strand
CTGGTTGATGAAGGCGCGCATCGCCGAAGGCCTCGTGGAGTTCACGCCGGCATGAGGGGCTCGGTCGCGATCGCGGGCGTGGGCCTCGCTGGCTGCGGCGAGGCGCCGGGCTGGACCGAGATGGAGATCGCCGCCGCCGCCGCGAAGAACGCGCTCGACGACGCCAGCCTTACCGCGCGCGACGTAGACGGCATCGTCATCGCCAGCACCAACATCTTCATGTCCGGGCTCGCCCTCGCCGAGCACCTCGGCGTGCACCCGAAGTTCACCGAGTCGAGCATGGTCGGCGGCTCGTCCTTCGTCGGCCACCTGATCCCGGCGATGCTGGCGCTGAATGCGGGGCTGTGCGAGACGATTCTCGTCGCCTACGGCTCCAACCAGCGCACCGGCACCGGCCGCGCGGAAGCCGGGCGCCACAAGATGGCGCTCGACCCGCAGGTGTTCGAGCACCCTTACAAGCCGTTCAATCCGCCCACCTCCTACGCGCTCGCCGCGGCGCGCCACATGCACCAGTACGGAACCAAGCGCGAGCAGCTCGCCGAGATCGCGGTGGCGGCGCGCAAGTGGGCGCAATTGAACCCGGACGCGTTCACGCGCGAGCCGCTCACGGTGGAGGACGTCCTCAAGTCGCGCATGGTGAGCGATCCGCTGACGGTGCGCGACTGCTGCCTGGTCACGGACGGCGGCGGCGCGTACGTGCTGACGCGCGCCGAGCGGGCGCAGATGCTGCGGACGGCGCCGGCCTACCTGCTCGGCGTCGGCGCGGCGCACTGGCACCGGCAGATCTCCTCGATGCCCGATCTCACCGTGACGGCCGCGACCGAGTCCGGAAAACGTGCTTACGAGATGGCGGGCCTAGGCCCGCAGGACGTCGACGTGGTGGAGCTCTACGACGCTTTCACCATCAACACGCTGCTTTTTCTCGAAGACCTGGGGTTTTGCAGGAAGGGCGAAGGCGGCGCTTTCGTCTCGGGCGGGCGCATCGCGCCGGGGGGCAGCCTGCCCGTGAACACCAACGGCGGGGGGCTTTCTTGCGTTCACCCGGGCATGTACGGAGTCTTCCTGCTCATCGAAGCGGTGCGACAATTGCGGGGCGAGGCCGGGGCGCGGCAGGTGAAGGACGCCGCCGTCGCCCTCGCCCACGGCAACGGCGGGGTGCTCTCGAGCCAGATTACCGCGCTACTCGGAACGAAGGACACGCTATGACCGATCTCTCACAGGTCAAGATTCCGTCGCTGCGCAGCAAGGTGAGCGCCGAGGAGTGGCAGGCGCGCGTCGACCTCGCCGCCTGCTACCGGCTGATCGCGCACTACGACATGAACGACCTGATCTACAACCACGCCACGGCGCGCGTGCCGGGCGAGGAAGGCCACTTCCTCATCAACGCCTACGGCTACGCGTACGAAGAAGTCACCGCCTCCAGCCTGGTGAAGATCGACTTCGACGGCAAGATCGTGCTCGACTCGGGCACCGGCTACGGCATCAACCAGGCGGGCTTCGTCATCCACAGCGCGATTCACCGCGGCCGCGAGGACGTGGCGTGCGTGATCCACACGCACTCGCCCGCCGGCATGGCGGTCTCGGCGCTGAAATGCGGCCTGCTGCCGCTCACGCAGAACGCCATGTTCTTCGGCGAGATCGCCTACCACGACTACGAAGGCCCGGCGATCGACCTCGATGAGCAGGAACGCCTTGTGAAGGACCTCGGCTCGGCTTCCGCGATGATTCTGCGCAACCACGGCCTGCTTACGGCGGGACGCACGGTGTGCGAGGCGTTCGTGGTGCTGCACTGGCTCGAGCGCGCCTGCCAGGCGCAGGTGATGGCGATGGCCTGCAACACTGAGCTCAACCACCCGGGTGCCGACGTGGTGAAGCTCACCAACGAGCGCTACGCGCCCGGCAAGCGCCGGAAGATCACCGAGCTCGAGTGGCCGGCGCTGCTGAGGATGCTCGACCGGCGCGATCCGTCGTTCCGCGAGTAATGAAGCCCGCCGATCCGCTGGCGCGAGGCCTGTCGCTGCCCGACAGCCGCGGCACCAACCTCTTTCACGCCGACCCGGAGTACGCACAGCTCCTGCGGCATTACATGGAGCCCAAGCTCTACGCGCACCTGCTGCCGCACTTCGAGCGCCTGGGTGCCATGGCGGGCGATGAACTGGACCAGCTCGCCGCCACGGCCGATCGCCACCCGCCCGTCCTGCACCAACGCACGCGCACCGGCGAGGATCGCCAGTGGATCGAGAAGCACCCGGCGTACCGCCGGCTCGAGGAAGTCGCCTTCAGCGAGTACGGCCTCGCGGCGATGTCGCATCGCGGCGGCGTGCTCGGCTGGCCCGAGCCGCTGCCGCCGATCGCGAAATACGCCCTGACCTATCTCTATGTGCAGGCCGAGTTCGGCGCCTGCTGCCCGCTGTCGATGACCGATGCCCTAGCGCGCACGCTCAGGAAGTTCGGGAGTCCCGCACTCGTAGCGCGCTACTTACCAGGATTGACCCAGCAGGACCTCGACGCGCTCACGCAAGGCGCGATGTTCATGACCGAGCAGGGCGCGGGCTCGGACGTCGGCGCCACCGCGACGCGCGCGGTGCAGGACGGCGAGCACTGGCGGCTCTACGGCGACAAGTGGTTCTGCTCCAACGCGGATGCCGGCCTCGCGCTCGTGCTGGCGCGCCCCGACGGCGCGCCCGCGGGAACCAAGGGACTGTCCCTCTTCCTGCTGCCCAAGCAGTTGCCTGACGGCACGCCCAACGCCTATCGCATCGTGCGGCTGAAGGACAAGCTCGGCACGCGCGACATGCCGAGCGGCGAGATCCGCCTCGAAGGCGCCCTCGCCCACCTGGTGGGCGACCCGGAGCGCGGCTTCGTGCAGATGGCCGACATGATCAACATGTCGCGGCTGTCGAACGGCATGCGCGCCGCGGGCATGATGCGCCGCGCGCTCACCGAGGCGCTCTACGTCGCGCGCCGGCGCATCGCCTTCGGCAAGCCGCTGGTCGACTTTCCGCTCATGCGCCGGCAACTCCTGAAGCTCATGGTGCCCGCCGAAGCGGCGCGCTCGGTGATGCTCTACACCGCCGCCGAGCTCGCCAAGGCCGACGCGGGGGATGACGCTGCGCGGCGCCGCGTGCGCCTGCTGACGCCGCTGTTGAAATTCAGGGCCTGCCGCGACGCGCGGCGCGTGACCGGCGACGCGATGGAAGTGCGCGGCGGCGTCGGCTATACCGAAGAGTGGTCGGACGCGCGCCTGCTGCGCGACGCCCACCTCGGCTCGATCTGGGAGGGCACGTCGAACATCGTCGCGCTGGACGTGCTGCGCGCGATCCGCAAGGAAGACGCGCTGAACGCCATGGCACTCGATCTCGGCAAGGCAGCCGACTTCGCGAGGAAGGCGGACGAGACCCACGCACGCCAGGCCGCCACGGGCCTGTATTACGCCTGCGCTGCGGCGCTGCACGAGCGCGAGGGCCGCCCGCTCCTCGCGCGGCTCGTGCGCCGACACCGCCTCGAGCCGCGCGACCCGCTCGCGCCGGTGGACGACGCGTTCGCCGAAGCGCTGCTGCAATGATGCGCGTGCTGCTCACCGACCCGATCGACGAATCGGGGGAAGCGCTGCTGCGCGCGCGCGGCGCCGAGGTGGTACGCGCGCCCGAAGGCAGCGCGGCGACGGTGAAGCGCCTCGCGGCCGACGCCGACGGCGTCATCATCCGCTCCAAGCTCCCCGAGGACATCTTCGAGGCCGCGCCACGCGTGCGCGCCGTCACCATCCACGGCACCGGCATCGACCTCGTGCCGCTCGCCGCCGCCAGCGCCAAGGGCGTGCTGGTCGCGAACCTGCCCGGCTCCAACGCGCAGTCGGTCGCCGAGTACTGCGTGCTGGCGATGCTGATGCTCGCGCGCAACATCGCCGCCATCAACGCGGCGATGCACACGCAGCCCTGGGACGAGGCGCGGCGCCTCGCCATGCCCGCGCGGGAAATCACCGGCCTCACGGTCGGCATCGTCGGCGTCGGCGAGATCGGCCGGCGCGTGGCGCAGATCTGCGCGCGCGGCTTCGGCATGCGCGTGCTCGGGCATCAAAGGCGCCTGGATCGGCTGCCGCCGGAGGCGCAAGGCACGGACCTCGACAACCTCGTTGCGCAATCCGATTTCATCGTCATCGCCTGCCCGCTCAATCCCCAGACGCACCACCTGTTCAACGCCGCGCGCCTCGCTGCGATGAAGTCCTCGGCCTGGCTGATCAACGTCGGCCGCGGCCCGGTGATCGACGAGACCGCGCTCATCGACGCGCTGCAGAACCGGCGCATCGCCGGCGCCATGCTGGATGTCTACGAGCACTACCGCATCGAGCCGGGACACCCGCTGCTTGCGCTGGACAACGTCCTGCTTACGCCGCACCTCGCCGGCAGCACGCGCGAGTCGCGAGCGCGCGCCAGCGTGCGCGCCGCCGACGAGACGCTGCGCATGCTCGCCGGCGAGAAACCGAGCAACCTCGTCAACCCGGAGGCCTGGCATGTCCGCCGACCTGAGAATCGCTGAGATCAAGGCCTACCCGACGTCGTTTCCCGTGCCGCCCGAGCACCGCGTCGCGCTCGGCATCGGCACCGCCATCAAGCGCGATGCCGTGGTGGTGAAGGTGCGCACCGAAGCCGGCCTCGTCGGCTGGGGCGAGTCGCACCATGGCCGCGCGCACACGGCGGTGGCCAGGCTGATCGAGACCACGCTCGCGCAACTCGTCCTCGGCATGGACGCCGCGGACGTCGTCGGCGTGTGGAAGAAGATCTACGACAAGCAGCTCGCGAGCCACGGCATGGGCGCGGGGACGTGCCTTGCGATGAGCGGCATCGACCTCGCGCTCTGGGACATCCGCGGCCAGGCCGCAGGCATGCCGCTGTATCGGCTGCTGGGCGGAGCGCGCAAAGGCATTCCCGCCTACGCCGGCGGCGTCTCCCTCGGCTACCAGCCGCCGGGGCCGCTCGTCGACGAAATCCGCAAGAACCTCGCGCTCGGCTACAAGGCGGTGAAGCTGCGGGTCGGCGATTCGGTGAAGCGCGACGTCGGACGCATCCGCGCAGTGCGCCAGGCCTGCGGCGACGACCTCGTCATCCTCACCGACGCCAACATCGGCTACAGCGTCGAGGACGTGCGCCGGGTCATGCCCGCGCTGGACGAGCTGAAAGTGGGCTGGCTGGAAGAGCCCTTCCCCGCGCACGACCACCGCAGCTACGCGATCGCCAAAGGCTTCGGCCGCACGCCGCTCGCGGCGGGCGAGAACCATTACACCCGGTTCGAATTCAACCGCGTGATCGAGGACGGCTCGATCACCATCCTGCAGCCGGACCTGTCGAAGACCGGCGGCCTCACCGAGGCGCTGCGCATCGCAGCGCTGGCGTCCGCGTACAAGCTGCCGATCCACCCGCACAGCTCGATGACGGGGTTGAACCACGCGGCGTCGATCCATTTCCTTTGCGCGATCGACAACGGCGGCTATTTCGAGGGCGACGTGTCGAAGGCGAACAAGTTCCGCGACGAGCTCGTGTCGAAGCCCTACGAGGTGGACAAGGACGGCAACGTCTGGCCGCTCGAGAAGCCCGGGCTCGGGCTCGAGGTCAACGAGGCGTTCCTGGCGCAGCACCCGGCGATCGAGGGTCCGGGCTACATCTGAGCTCGCGGAAGTTGACGCCCGCCCGCAGCTGCCCGGCGTCGAGCTGCAGCGCACGCGCGTACGCGGCGCACGCCTCGTCGCGCCGGCCTTCGACCTGGTAGGCATAGCCGAGGTTGTTCCAGGCGCGCGCCTTCCCAGGCGACTTGCGCACGGTGTCGCTCCACAGCGTGGTTTCGCTGCGGTAGTCCTGGTTGCGCGCGATCGTCGCCGCTGCGAGCACCAGCGCCGCAAAGGCCGTCAGCATGAGGCGTCCGCGCGGCGCGAGCGCCAGCGCCAGCCCGGCAAGCGCCAGCGGCCCGATCGAAGCGAGGTAGAGCTGGCGGTCGTTCACCGCGTCGAGGCGCGGCAGGAGCGAATTGGTTGACGCGAGGTGCAGGAAGAACCAGAGCAGCGCCAGCGAATACCACGGTTGCACGCGTAGCAGCACGAAGCCCACGGCGACGGCGGCGACGACGGCGAGGCCGGCGACCGGCGGCACCGCGGTCACCTCGGGATCGATGTTCGGCGGCACGG
>JAOUGZ010000180.1 GCA_029865405.1 Betaproteobacteria bacterium | reverse complement strand
TGGCGCGCAACGGGCTCATGCCTGCAGTACCTGGCGCACCGGCGCAAACGTGCGCCGGTGAATGGCGCTGGCGCCATGGCGTGCGAGCAGCGCCAGGTGCTCGGGGGTCGGGTAGCCCTTGTGCCGGTCGAGCCCGTAGGCCGGGTACTGGGCATGCAGGCGCAGCATTTCCGCATCGCGCGCGGTCTTGGCGAGGATCGACGCAGCCGAGATCTGCGGCACCTTGCGGTCGCCCCCTACGACGGCGCGCACGGCGCAGGCCAGCGCCGGGCAGCGATTGCCATCGACCCAGGCCTCCTCGGGGGCAACGCCGAGTGCTTCCACGGCGCGTCGCATCGCCAGAAGGGACGCCTGCAGGATATTGAGCCGGTCGATTTCCTCGACGCTGGCACTGGCCACCGCCCAGGACAGCGCGGCGCCGCGGATTGAACCGGCGAGCGCCTGGCGGCGCTGGGCCGAAAGCTGCTTGGAGTCCCGCAACCCGGCGATCGGACGCGACGGATCGAGGAGCACCGCGGCCGCGAATACGGGACCCGCGATCGGCCCGCGGCCGGCCTCGTCCACGCCGCACACCAGGCGCTCAGGCACGGCCGGCGTCGAGCACGCCGAGAACGGCGTCCGCTGCTTTCTGCGCATTGTCCTGCCTGAGCAGCGCATGCATCTCGTGGAACCTCTGCACCTGGCGCGCCTGCAGCGCGGTATCGCGCAGCAGATCGAGCAGCGCCGCCGCCAGCGCTGCCGGCGTCGCCCGGCCCTGGATGAGTTCGGGCACCAGTCGTTCGCCGGCAAGGATGTTCGGCATGCCGATGTAGGGCAGGTACAGCATCTGCCGCTGCAGCGCCCATGACAGCGGCGATTGGCGGTACGTGATCACCATGGGCGTCTTGAAGAGCGCGGCTTCCAGCGTCGCCGTGCCGCTCGCCACCAGCGCCAGGTCGGCGGCCGCGAGCGCCTCGTGCGAGTGGCCGAAGAGCAGGGTCAGGGGCAGATCCGTGCGTTCGTGCGCGTGCAAGCTAGCTTCGAACAGGTCACGCGTTTCCCGCGTGGCGAGGGGGCAGACAAAGTGCACGTCCGCGACTTCCTGGCGCAAGCGGTGCGCGGCGAGAATGAACGCCTCGGCCATGTGCTCGAGCTCGGAGCGCCGGCTGCCGGGCAGGAGCGCGATGACCAGCTTGCGCGGCGGCAGGCGCAATTGCGATTTGGCGAGCGCCTTGTCGACGTTCAGGGGAATGATGTCGGCAAGCGGATGGCCGACGTAAGTCACGGGCAGGCCGGACTTCTCGTACAGCGCGGCCTCGAACGGAAACATGGCTAGCAGGTGGGTCGCCGAACGCGCGACGCGCCGCACGCGCCAGCGCCGCCACGCCCACACCGACGGGCTGACGTAGTGCACGGCCGGAACGCCCGCCTGCTTGAGGCGGTGCTCCAGGTCGAGATTGAAATCGGACGCGTCCACGCCGATGAACAGGCCCGGCCGGTCCTGCAGCAGGGCGTCGCCGAACTGGGCGCGGATGCGCATGATCGCGCGGTAATGGCGCAGCGCTTCCACGTAGCCGCGCACGGCGAGCCGGTCCATCGGCACGCGGACCTCGAAGCCCTGCGCCGCCATGCGCGGGCCGCCGATGCCGGCGAAGCGCAACTGCGGCCGCCGCGCCTTCAAGGCGGCGATGAGGTGGGCGCCGAGCTGGTCGCCGGAGGCCTCACCGGCCACCATGGCGATGTGGTTCGTGCCTGCGCTCACGGCGCTAGCGGATGAAACCGCGCCTGGAGCGCGCCAGGAAATCGACGAGTGCCGCGACTTCCGGGCAGTCCGCCGCCTGACTCGCGAGATCGCGCTTCGCCTCCTCCAGGCTCAATCCTGCCCGGTACAGGGTGCGGTAGGCGCGCTTGATGCGCGCAATGGTGTCCGCGCTGAATCCGCGCCGGCGCAGGCCTTCGCTGTTGATGCCGTAGGGCTTTGCCATGTTGCCCGCGGCCATGACGTAGGGCGGCAGGTCCTGCGGCAGGTAGGTGCCCATGCCGGTGAAGCTATGCGCGCCGATATGCACGAACTGGTGCACCAGGGTGGTTGCGCCCAGGATCGCCCAGTCGCCCACGTGCACGTGGCCCGCAAGCTCGCAGGCGTTGGCGAAGATGGTCTGGCTGCCGATCTGGCAGTCGTGGGCCAAGTGCACGTAGGCCATGATCCAGTTGTCGTTGCCGACGCGCGTCACGCCGACGTCGCGCGCGGTGCCGCGATTGATGGTGACGTACTCGCGGATCGTGTTGCCGTCGCCGATCTCGACCGAGGTGGCCTCGCCGGCGTACTTCTTGTCCTGCGGCGGCGCGCCGATGGAGGCGAACTGGTAGATGCGGTTGTTGCGGCCGATGCGCACCCGGCCGTCGAGCACCACGTGCGGCCCGATCCAGCTGCCCGCGCCCACTTCGACGTGCTCGCCGAGGATCGAGTAGGCGCCCACCTCGACGCCCGGCGCCAGCTTTGCGCCCGCGTGCACGATGGCGCTGGGATGGACTTGCGCCGCGCTCACTCCCGCCCCTGGATGCGCTCGGTGCACAGGATCACCGCTTCCGTCGCCACCGCGCCGTCGACGCGCGCCACGCAGGAGAATTTCCAGATCATGCGCTTGTGCGCGAGGATCGTGGCCTCGATCTCGAGGCGGTCGCCGGGCACCACCGGCTTCTTGAAGCGCGCCTCGTCGATGCCCGCGTAGTAGTAGACGGTGTTCGCGTCCGGCTTGTCGCCGCGCGTGCGAAAGACGAGGATGCCCGCCGCCTGCGCCATCGCCTCGAGAATCAGCACGCCCGGCATGATCGGCCGGCCGGGGAAGTGCCCGGTGAAATGCGGCTCGTTGTTGGTGACGTTCTTCAGCGCGAGGATGCGCTTGCCCGGCTCGCATTCGAGCACGCGGTCGATCATCAGCAGCGGATAGCGCTGCGGCAGGTATTGCAGGACTTGCAGCGCGTCCATCTCAGTCATCGCGTTTTTTCCTTTTTGTGCCGCGCGGCGCGCGCGCGCCGGCCCGCTCGCCGCGCTCGGCCAGGTGCCGCAGCAGCGCGGCATTGCGCGCCCAGGCGGCGTTTTCGTCGAAGGGATACAGGCCCGTATAGGTGCCAGGCTTGCGGATCGAGCGCGTGATGACGGTAGCGGCCGACACGTGCACGTCGTCGCACAGGCGCAGGTGACCGAGGACCACGGCGGCCCCGCCGAGGGTGCAGCGCGCGCCGATGTGCGCGCTGCCCGCGACGCCGGCGCATCCCGCCATCGCCGTGTGTGCGCCGATGTGGCAGTTGTGCCCGATCTGCACCTGGTTGTCGAGCTTGACGCCGTCCTCGATCACGGTGTCGTCCACGGTGCCGCGGTCGATCGTCGTATTGGCGCCGATCTCGACGTCGTCGCCGATCAGCACGCGCCCGATCTGCGGCACCTTCAGCCAGCGCCCGGCGTCGAGCGCCATGCCGAAGCCGTCGGCGCCGATGACCGCGCCCGAATGCACGATGGCGCGCTCGCCGAGGCGGCAGCCCGCGTACACCACCACCGACGGATGCAGGCGGCTGTCGGCCCCGACTGCGGCCGCGTCGCCGATGTAACAGCCCGCGCCGATCCAGGCACGCTCGCCGATCTGCGCCGCCGCGCCGACCACGGCGCCGGCGTCGATGCGCGCGCTGGCGGCGACACGCGCCTGCGGGTCGACGTGCGCCGCCGCATGCACGCCGGGCCGGGGCGCGGGCGCCGGATTGAGCAGTTGCGAGACGCGGGCGAAGTAGGCGTACGGATTGTCGCTGACGATGCGCGGCAGCCGCGTCAGCGGCTCGGCCTGCGGCCCGAGGATCACGGCCGCCGCCCGCGTCGCCGTCAACTGGGCCTTGAAGCGGGCGCTGGAGAAAAAGGCGATGTCGCGCCCCTGTGCGCGCTCAAGGGACGCCACCTGCTCGACAAGGACGCCGGCGTCGCCGACCACGCGCCCGCCGAGCCTGGATGCGATCTCGCCGAGGGAAATCGGGCCCGCCATGTCAGCGTGCGGGCGGCTTGCCCTCGAGCGCCTTTATCACCCGGTCAGTAATGTCGATCCGCGGGTTCGCGTAGACGGCGTCCTGGAAGATGATGTCGTACTTCTCCTGCTCGGCGATCTGGCGGATGACGCGGTTCGCCTGCTCGACCACCTGCGCCAGCTCCTCGTTGCGGCGCTGATTGAGATCCTCGCGGAACTCGCGCTGCCGGCGCTGGAAATCGCGGTTCAGGTCGTTGAAATCCCGCTCTTTGGTGCGGCGCTGGTTCTCCGGCATGGTCACGCCCTGGCGCTCAAGCTCGTCCTGCATGCGCTTCAACTGCTCGGCGGTCTTGGCGAGCTCCTGGTCACGCTTGGCGAATTCCGCCTCGATCTTCTTCTGCGCGCGCACCGCCGGCACCGCATCGCGCAGGATGCGCGCCGTGTTGACGAAGCCGATACGTCCTTCGGTCTGCGCGGCGGCCGGCAACACCGGCAGCGCGAGTGCGAGTGCGAGCGACAGGATGAGGCGTGCGGTGATCTTCTGCATGAAGCGCCCAGTAGGTCAGAACGAGGTTCCGAATTTCAATTGTAACCGCTGCACGCGATCGAAGCCCTCGCGCTCGTTCAGCGGCGTGGCGTAGGACAGGCGCAGGGGCCCGAGCGGCGAGGCCCAGGCGAGCGCGAGGCCGGCCGAATAACGCAGCTCGGACAGCTCGACGGGCGTGCCCTCCGCGTACACTTGCCCGGCATCGATGAACAAGCCGAGCCGCAGCGACTTGTCCTGCGCCGCGCCCGGCATCGGAAACAGCAACTCCGCATTGCCGACCACGCGGCGCGTACCGCCCAGCGAGTTGTCCAGGGCGTCGCGCGGCCCGAGCGAGAAATCCTGGTAGCCGCGCACGGTCCCGGGCCCGCCGGCATAGTAGTTCTTGAAGAAGGGCAGCGGCTTGCCGCCGCTGCCGCTTGCGTAGCCGAAGTCGGCGTTCAGGAACAGGGTCAGACTGCGGCTGAGCGGCCAGTAGAACTGCTGGTTGAAACCCAGCCGGTAGTACTGCAGGTCGCCCCCGGCCAGCTCCGCGCTCAGCCGCGTCAGCCAGCCGTCCGTCGTGACGATCAGGCTGTCGCGCGTGTCGCGCGCCCAGGCCGTGGTGAAGGCGCCATAGCCGTACTTGTTGCCGAAGGCTGCGACGAAATCCTTGTAGATCTGCGAGCTGTTCTCGAAGGTGAACACCTCGACGCTCTCGGCGAGCGCGCCGAAGCTCACGGTAACGCGCTCCGAAAGCGGATAGCTGAACTTGATGCCGCCGCCCAGCGTGCTGGTGCCGTAGGCGCCGGTGGCGAGCGATGAGGCATCGACCTCGCGCTTGTAGACGTCGAATCCGCGGCTGACGCCGTCGACCGTGTAGTACGGGTCGACGTAGGACAGCGAGTAGACCTGGTTGACGGTGCCGCTGTTCAGCTCGAGCGCCAGGTACTTGCCGGTGCCGAACACGTTGGGCTGCGTGATGGATGCCGAGAGGATGAACTTGTCCAGCGTGGAAAAGCCGACGCCGAGGGCGAGCGCCCCCGTGGAGCGCTCCTCTACGGTGTAGGTGACATCCACCTGGTCAGGGCGGCCTTCGACCGGCGCCGTGTCCACGGCGACCTCGCTGAAGTACCGCGTGCGGTCGATGCGCCGGCGCGACAGCTGGATCTTGGACGCGTCGTAGTAGGCGCCCTCGAGCTGGCGCATCTCGCGACGCACGACTTCGTCGCGCGTCTTGCTGTTGCCGACGACGTTGATGCGGCGCACGTACACCCGCCGGCCCGGGTCGATGAGGAGCGTGAATGCCACCGTGCGCTTTTCGCGGTCCACGTCGGGCACGGCATTGGCATTGGCAAAGGCATAGCCGTCGTTGCCGAGACGGTCGGCGATGGCTTTCTGCGACTCGATGAGCCGCTGCCGGGAGAATACGTCGCCCGGTCCGATGCGCAGCAGCTTCTCCAGCTCCTCTTTCGGCACCAGCGTTTGCCCGCCGATGCGCACATCCGACACCGTGTACTTCTCGCCCTCGGCGATATTGACCGTGATGTAGATGTCCTTGCGATCGGGCGTGATCGACACCTGGGTGGACTCGACGTTGAAATCGAGATAGCCCTGGTCGAGGTAATGCGAGCGCAGCGTCTCCAGGTCGGCCGACAGCCGCTGACGCGAGT
>JAOUGZ010000179.1 GCA_029865405.1 Betaproteobacteria bacterium | reverse complement strand
TGCCCTGCGCCTGCCCTGGGTGTCGCAGGAGGAGCAGTCGACGCTCGACAAGGCGAAGAACCTGATCCGCTTCCTCGGCCTCGAAGGGGTCGCCGGGGCGCGCGTGGCCGACCTGCCGTTCGGCACCGCCAAGCGCGT
The DNA here is from genome assembly GCA_029865405.1 of Betaproteobacteria bacterium. Next base: position 6,055 of record JAOUGZ010000179.1, on the reverse strand, counting down.
GGAGCTGGCGCGCGCGCTGGCGAGCGACCCCAAGCTCCTGCTGCTCGACGAGCCGGCGAGCGGCCTCAACCACGAGGAGGTGGGCGAGCTCGGCGTGCTGATCCAGGAGATCCGCGACCGCCTCGGCCTCACGGTGCTGCTGGTCGAGCACCACATGAGCCTGGTGATGAGCATTTCCGACCGCGTGGTGGCGCTCAACTTCGGCAGGAAGATCGCCGAGGGCACGCCCGCTGAAGTGCAGGCGCATCCCGAAGTGATCCAGGCCTACCTGGGCGGCGCGCACTGATGGCGGCGTTCCTCGAGGTGCTCAAGCTGCACGCGGCCTACGGACCGACGCGCGTGCTGCACGGCATCGACTTCGCGATGGACGAGGGCACCATCACGACGCTGCTCGGCGCCAACGGCGCCGGCAAGACCACGACCCTGCGCGCGCTATGCGGCATGGTGAAGACGCAGGGCGAAGTGAGGTTCGCTGGCGAGAGGATCGACGGCAAGGCCACCGAGGACGTCGTGCGCAAGGGCATCGCGCACGTGCCCGACGGCCGCGGCACCTTCGTCAATCTGACCACCGAGGAGAACCTGCGCCTCGGCGCCTACACGCGCAAGGACCGCGACGCGGTCGAGTCCGACCTCGAGCGCGTCTACGGCTACTTTCCGCGCCTGAAGGAGCGCCACGCGCAGCAGGCCGGCACGCTCTCGGGCGGCGAGCAGCAGATGCTCGCCGTGTCGCGCGCGCTCATGCTGCGCCCGCGGCTGATGCTCCTCGACGAGCCCTCGTTCGGGCTCGCGCCGCTCATCGTCCAGGAGCTGTTCGAGATCCTGCGCACCGTGAACGAGAAGGAGAAGGTCAGCATGCTGGTCGTCGAGCAGAACGCGGCGATGGCGCTGGAGCTCGCCGATCACGCCTATCTCATCGAGACCGGGCGCATCGTGCTCTCCGGCACCGCCGACCAGATCAAGAAGGACGACGCGGTGCGCCGCTCGTACCTGGGCTACTGAGGAATCGCGCCATGGAAGCCCTTCTGCACCAGGTGCTCGCCGGCCTCGCCACGGGCGGCATCTACGCCAGCCTCGCGCTCGCCCTCGTTATGATCTACCAGGCGACGCACCTGGTGAACTTCGCGCAAGGCGAGATGGCGATGTTCGCCACCTACTTCGCCTGGAGCCTGATCAACGCCGGCATGCCCTACTGGCCCGCGTTCCTGCTCACCGTCGTGTTCGCCTTCGTGCTCGGCGTGGTGATCGAGCGGGTGATCATCCGCCCGGTGGAGAACGCGCCCGTGCTCGCCGTGGTGGTGGTGTTCATCGCGCTGCTCGTCATTCTCAACAGCGTGACCGGCTGGATCTTCAGCTACACGATCAAGACCTTCCCCAGCCCGTTCCCCGCCGAGCCGATCTTCGGCAACTACATCACCTCGCACGGCGGCGGCGCCATCGGCGTCACGCTGGTGGTGCTGCTGCTCTTGTATCTCTTCTTCCGCTTCACGCCGCTGGGGCTCGCCCTGCGCGCGGCGGCGCAGAACCCCGACTCCGCGCGCCTGGTCGGCATCCGCGTGGGCTGGATGCTGGCGCTGGGCTGGGGCCTCGCCGCGGCCATTGGCGGCGTGGCCGGCATGATGGTGGCGCCCATCGTCTTTCTCGACCCGAACATGATGGGCGGGGTGCTGCTCTACGCCTTCGCCGCGGCGCTGGTCGGCGGCATCGACAACCCGGCGGGCGCGGTGTTCGGCGGCTTCCTGGTCGGCGTGCTGGAGAACGTGCTCGGCGCCTTCGTCATCGGCAACGAACTGAAGCTCGCCGTGGCGCTGGTGCTGATCATCGGCGTGCTGGTGGTCAAGCCCTCGGGCTTCTTCGGCAAGGTCCTGGTGACGCGCGTATGAGCCGCCGCCAGGTCCTCCTCATTGCCATCGTTCTGCTCGCGGCCTGCGCGCTGCCGTTCGTGGTCAGCAGCTACCGCACATTCCAGCTCACGATGGCGCTCGTATACTCGATCGCGCTTCTCGGCCTGAACATGCTCACTGGCTACAACGGCCAGATTTCGCTTGGCCACGGGGCTTTCTACGCCATCGGCGCCTATGCCGCGGCAATCCTCATGGAACATTTCGGCTGGCCCTACTGGGCGACGATTCCAGTCGCTGCCGCGGTGTGCCTGGTGGCCGGATTCCTCTTCGGCCTGCCCGCCCTGCGGCTGGAGGGCCTGTACCTCGCGCTTGCCACCTTCGCGCTCGCCGTGTCTCTGCCTGCGCTGCTCAAGTACCACCACCTGGAACCGTGGACCGGTGGCGTGCAGGGCATCGTCATCCTCAAACCCGATCCACCCTTCGGCCTGCCGATCGACGCCGACCAGTGGCTGTATTACTTCACGCTCGCCGTGGCGGTGCTGATGTTCGTGCTCGCCTGGAACCTCCTGCGCGGGCGCATGGGACGCGCGATGGTTGCGATCCGCGACCAGCACATCGCCGCCGAGGCGATGGGTATCCACACCGCGATGGTGAAGTCGATGACCTTCGGCATTTCGGCCATGTACACCGGGGTCGCCGGCGCGCTCGGCGCCATCGCCATCCAGTTCGTGGCGCCCGACAGCTTCAACATCTTCGTGTCGATCATGTTCCTGGTCGGCATCGTCATCGGCGGGCTCGCCTCGATCAGCGGGGCGGTCTACGGGGCGCTGTTCATCCAGTTCGTGCCCAACATCGCCGATGCCATCTCGAAGGCCGCCCCCTGGGCGATCTTCGGAATATTCCTGCTCGGCTTCGTGTACCTGATGCCGACGGGAGTCGCGGGCGCCGTGCGCATGGCCGTAGCGCGGCTGACGCGGAAGGCGCACAATCAACCCAAGTCCTGAGGAGGAGAGCCGGACATGAAACTGAAGTACGCATCGATCGCAGCCCTGCTGGCCGCCGCGCTCGCGTCGCCGGTGGCCATCGCGCAGAAGAAGTACGACCCGGGCGCCAACGACAAGGTCATCAAGATCGGCAACATCAATCCCTACAGCGGTCCGGCCTCGGCCTACGGCACGATCGGCAAGACGATCGCCGCCTACTGGAAGATGGTCAATGACCACGGCGGCGTGAACGGCCGCAAGATCGAGTTCATCTCCTACGACGACGGCTACAGCCCGCCGAAAACCGTGGAGATGGCCAGAAGGCTCGTCGAGCAGGACCAGGTCCTGCTCATCTTCCAATCGCTCGGCACGCCGCCGAACAGCGCCATTCACAAATACATGAACGTGAAGAAGGTGCCGCACCTGTTCGTGGCCACCGGCGCTACCAAGTGGAACGACGCGAAGGGATTCCCGTGGACCATGGGCTGGCAACCGAACTACCAGACCGAGGGGCGCATCTACGCCGAGCACATCCTGAAGAACAACCCCAAGGCGAAGATCGGCGTCCTCTACCAGAACGACGACTACGGCAAGGACTACCTGAAAGGCTTCAAGGACGGCCTCGCCGACAAGGTAGGCTTGGTCGTCAAGGAAGTGTCCTACGAGGTGACCGATCCCACGGTAGATTCGCAGATTGTGCAGTTGCAGGCCTCCGGCGCGGACACGTTCTTCAACATCACCACGCCCAAGTTCGCCGCGCAGGCCATCCGCAAGGCCTATGACACCGGCTGGAAGCCGATTCACTACGTCAACAACGTGTCGGCGCAGATCGGTTCGGTCCTGAAGCCGGCGGGTTTCGAGAAGTCTATCGGCCTCATTTCCACGCAGTACCTGAAGGATCCGGACGACGAGCAGTTCAAGGATGACTCCACGATGAAGGAATGGCGTGCCTTCATGGCCAAGTACTACCCGGAGGGAAATCTGCATGACGCGTCGAACGTGTACGGCTATGCCGTCGCGCAGACCATGCACCAGGTGCTGAAACAGGCCGGCGACAACCTGACGCGCGCCAACATAATGAAGCAGGCGGCCAGCCTGAAGGACTTCCGGCCAGACGTCATGCTGCCCGGGATTCGCATCAACACCAGCGCCACCGATTTCGCGCCCATCGAGTCTGAGCAGCTGATCCGCTTCGACGGCGAGCGCTGGCAGCGCTTCGGGCCGATCATCGGCAAGTAACGGTCGGCGACGGAAAGCAAAAGGGCGGGCGCCCGGCGCCCGCCCTTATTTTCTTGCGCGCGTCTCTGTGCGCGCTAGACGCTCGCCTCCTCGTGGCGGCGCAGCGCGTCGCCCCAGGATTTCTCCCAGTCATTGCCGATGAAGTCGCGCTCGGCGCCGTCCGCCTGATAGAAGCGGTTGGGAATCTGGAATATCGCGATCGACAGGTTGCCTTCCGGTCCCGCCCAGGCCTCGTGACGGCTGCCCGCCGGGCGCCAGACGAAGTTGCCCGGCGTCACCTTGCCTTCCCCGCACACCAGCGTGCCAGAGAGCAGATAGGTCTGCTCGATGAGCACGTGCTCGTGGTCGGGAAGCTTGGCGCCCGGGGCCATCTTCAGCAGCACCGTCATCATCCCGGAGTCCCGCTCGATCAGCAGAATCTTCTGCTCGACGCCGGCAAAGCTGGTCTTCTCCCACGGCAGCGCCGCGACGTCGACGAAGCGGCTGGCGAGCGGCGCCAGGTCAGCGTGGTTCTTGGCGTTCGGGGTCTTGGCGGACATGGTGCTCCTCGCGGCCCGTCAGGGGCCGGATGCAGAGGTTACTGCCGAATGCGCCCGATGGGAACCGGGCGCCAGGCTGCCGCCTACGCCTTGCGGTGTTCCCCCACCCGCACGATCTTCATCGTGTTGGTGCCGCCCGCCTTGCCGATCGGCTCGCCGATGGTGAGCACGATGAGGTCGCCGTCCTTCACCACGCCGTGTTCGACCAGTACGTGCTCGGCCTCCGCCAGCAGCTCCTCGCGGTCGTGCCCGACGTACTTCACCATCAGCGGATAGGTGTCGCGGAACAGCGCGCAGCGGTAGCGCGTCTGCGTCTGCGAGGTGAGCGCGTAGATCGGCACGCCGCAGTTCAGCCGGCTCATCCACAGCGCGGTGGCCCCCGACTCGGTGAGCGCGGCGATCGCCTTCACCTTGAGGTGGAACGCCGTGAACAGCGCGCCCATGGCGATCGACTGGTCGACGCGCGTGAACACGCGGTTGAGGAAGTCCTGCTCCAGGCTGATCGACTGCGTCTGCTCGGCCTCGACGCAGATGCGGTCCATGGCCTCGATCGTCTCCACCGGGTAGCGGCCGCTCGCCGACTCGGCCGACAGCATCACCGCGTCGGTGCCGTCGAGCACCGCGTTGGCGACGTCGGACACTTCGGCACGCGTCGGCACCGGGCTCGCGATCATCGACTCCATCATCTGCGTCGCCGTGATGGTGAGCTTGTTGTGCTCGCGCGCGAGGCGGATCATGCGTTTCTGCAGCGCCGGCACCGCGGCGTCGCCCACCTCCACGGCGAGATCGCCGCGCGCCACCATGATGCCGTCGCAGGCGCCCATGATGCTGATCAGCGCCTCGTGCTTCACGGCTTCCGCGCGCTCGATCTTCGCGATGAGCATCGACTTGCCGCCGGCGGCGCGCAGCAGCTCCCTCGCCATGTACATGTCGGCGCCCGACTTGGGGAACGACACAGCGAGGAAGTCGGCGCGGATCTTCGCCGCGGTGCGGATGTCCTCCATGTCCTTCGGCGTGAGCGCCGCCGCGGTCAGGCCGCCGCCCTGGCGGTTGATGCCCTTGTTGTCCGACAGCACCCCGCCGTGGCGCACCGTGGTATGCACTTCCTCGCCGCGCACCACCGTCACCTCGAGCACGATCTTGCCGTCGTCGAGCAGCAGCACGGCGCCTTCCTCGACGTCGCGCGGCAGCTCCTTGTAGTCCAGGCCCACGCGCCCCGCGTCGCCGAGCTCACATGTGGCGTCGAGGATGAAGGGCGCGCCGCTCTCCAGCGTGACCTTGCCGTCCTTGAACTTGCCGATGCGGATCTTGGGCCCCTGGAGGTCGCACATGATGGCGACCGTGCGCCCGGTCTTGCGGCTGATCTCCTTCACCAGCTCGCCGCGCTTTTCGTGGTCGGCGGCGCTGCCATGCGAGAAATTCAGGCGCACCACGTCGACGCCGGCGCGCACCA
>JAOUGZ010000178.1 GCA_029865405.1 Betaproteobacteria bacterium | reverse complement strand
CGAGCGCGTGCTGGTCGGCGTCGTAGGCGGCTTCGGCGCGTCAATGAAGGCGCCGGGCCACGCGCATCACAACGGCATGGAACTGGTGCGCCTTGGCGAGTTCGGCGGGCCGATCACGCCGCGCCTGAAGAAGGTCGAGGAAACCTGGGCCGGCGCCGGCTTCAAGGTCAAGGTGTTCGACGACATCGACCAGCTGATCTGGGAGAAGCTGATCTGCAACTGTGCCTACTCAGGGCCGTGCGGAATCATGGAGTACACGATCAAGCAGGTGCTGGACGACCCGGAGATGTCGAAGGTCTCGGCGGCCTGCGCGTCCGAGGGCTACGCGGTGGCGAAGAAGAAGGGCGTGAAGCTCGATTTCAGCGACCCGGTCGCCTACGTGCGCGACTTCGGCGCCAAGATCCCCAACTCGCGCCCCTCCGTGCTCCTCGACCTGATGGCGGGCAGGAAGTCCGAGATCGACGTCATCAACGGCTCCATCCCCAGGGTCGGCAAGCAGGTCGGCGTCGCCGCGCCGGTGAACGAAACCATCACCGCGCTGGTGAAGGCGAAGGAAGCCAAGCTCGGCTGTAAATAGGGACAGACCTCATTTGTCGACGTCTGCGCACCAAGCGCAGACTGGATAAATGAGGTCTGTCCCTATTTGATTTGCGTGACGCGGTACGCGGGCACGGGCTGCGCGAACCCGCGCAGCGTGAGCGGGCCGACGGGCTCGAGCGCCGCCTGCTCCTCGATGCTCGCCATGGTCCGCTGGCACACGAGCACTTCCCCGCCCTTCGCCTCGGCGCACAGGCGCGCGGCGAGGTTGGTCACCCCGCCGATCGCCGCGTAGTCCCAGCGCCCTTCGAAGCCGATCGCGCCGAGGGTCGCGTAGCCCTGCGCGATGCCACCGCCGAGCGCGAGCTCGAAGCCGCGCTTCTTCCACGCCGCGGCGAGCGGCTCGAACGCGCGCATCGCCGCAAGGCACATGCGTGCCGACTCCAGCGCCGGCGCCTGCATCGGCACGGGATCGTTGAAGAACACCATGACGCTGTCGCCGGCGAAGCGCTCGAGCGTGCCGCCGTGGGACATGACCAGCGCGCCCAAGCTCGCGTGGTGGTCGCGGAGCAAGGCCATCACCTCCTCCGGCGCCGCCCGCTCGGTGAACGCCGTGAAGCCGCGCAGATCCAGAAAGGCGACGTTCACCTCGCGCCGGTGCGCTTTCAGCATCTCCTCGCCCTCGGCGACCAGCAGCTCGGCGAGCTGCGGCGAGAAGAAGCGCTTCAGGCGCCCGAGGCGCTCGAGCTGCGCCACCTGCTCGCGCACGCGCCCTTCCAGCTCCTCGTTCCAGCGCTTCACCTCGTCCTGCAGCCGCTTGATGCGCAGCAGCGACTTCACGCGCGCGAAGAGCTCGGCCTGGTTGATCGGCTTCGACAGGAAATCATCCGCGCCCGCCTCGATGCCCTTCACCCGCTCCTGCTGCGGATCGAGCGCGGTGACGAGCACCACCGGCAGGAGCGCGGTCTTCGGATCCTCGCGTATGCGCTTGCACACTTCGTATCCGGTGAGGCCGGGCATCATCACGTCCAGAAGCACGAGATCAGGGGTTTCCGAGGCGAGCTTTGCGAGCGCGGCCGTCCCGTCCGCCGCGGTCGTCACCGCGTAGCCCTTCGCCGCGAGCAGGTCGGCGAGCAGCTTGACGTTTTGCGGCGTGTCGTCGACGACGAGGACCTTCGCCGCCGGACTCACTGCCCGGCCTCACCGACGATGCTGCGCACCTTGTCGAGAAAGCCGCGCACGTTGATCGGCTTCTCGATGAAGGCGTTGAAGCCGGCGGCCATGACGTCGCGCACGCTTTCCTTCATGACCGACGCGGTGATGGCGATCACGGGAATTGCGGCAGTCGCCGCCTCGGCGCGCAATGCCTTCAGCGCCTCGATGCCGCTCATCCCCGGCAGGTGGATGTCCATGAGGATGAGGGCCGGCTTGCGCCCCCGGGCGAGCTCGAGGCCATGCTCGGCAGTGCCCGCCTCAAGGGTTGCGTAGCCCTTCGCCTGCAGCACGTCGCGCACCAGCTTGAGATTCTTCTCGTTGTCTTCGACGATCAGGATGGGATTCATTGCGGAATCGTGAAGGTGAAGGTGGAACCGCGCTGCGGGGCGCTCTCCAGGCGGATGCTGCCGCCGTGCAGCTCGACGAAGCGCCGGGTGAGCGCGAGCCCGAGCCCGGTGCCTTCGGCGCGCGGGCCGACCTGGCGGAACTCCTCGAACACGGCGGCCTGCTCCTCGGGCGCAATGCCGATGCCGTCGTCGCTCACCTGGAACTCGAGGCCGCTCCCGTTCACGCGCGCGCCCACGGCGATGCGCCCGCCCTCGGGAGTGAACTTGATCGCGTTGGACAGAAGATTCAGCAGGATCTGCTTGAACTTGCGCTCGTCGGCGCGCATCTCGCCGAGCCGCGGATCGGTCTGCAGCGAAAGCGTGATGCCCTTTCGCTGCGCACGCTCGCGCACCAGGGCGAGCGTCGCCTCCAGCGTCGGCCCGGCGGGAAAGCTCGACACGTCGAGCTCCATGCGCCCCGCCTCGATCTTGGAAAGGTCGAGGATGTCGTTGATGAGCGAGAGCAGGTGCCGGCCCGAGGCGTGGATGTCGTTCAGGTACTCCTCCTGCTTCGCGTTCAGCTCGCCGAACATCCTCTCGCCCAGCGCCTCGGAAAACCCGATGATGGCATTGAGCGGCGTTCTGAGCTCGTGCGACATGTTGGCGAGGAACTCCGACTTGTGGCGGTTGGCGACGGCGAGCTGCGCGGTGCGCTCCTCGACCTTCTGCTCGAGCTCGGCATAGGAGCGCCGGAGCTCGTCCGACATGTCGTTGAACTGCCCGGCGAGCGCCTCGAGCTCGTCGCCGGTGCGGACGTCGATCCTCTGCTCCAGCTCGCCCGCGCCGATGCGCTGCGCGCCCTCCTGCAGCGTGCGGATCGGGCGCACCATGCCGCGCGCCATGAACAGCGCCGCCAGCGCCGAGATGACGAAGCCGGCGGCGAGCAGCAGCGCCGTGCGCAGGATCGAGGCGTCCAGCGTCGCGTAGACCTCGGTCACCGGCTGCTCGACGAAGACGCGCCAGCCGAGCGGATCGATCGGCGAGAAGGCGGTCAGCACCTCGGTGCCCGAGGGGTCGCGCGCGAGCACGGCGGGCTCGGCGTCCGGCGCGCCGGCGAGGGACGCCTTCACGTGCTCGAGCCCGGAGAGGTCGGTCTTTCTCAGCACGCGGCCGATGTCCGGGTCGGCGACCAGGTGCCCGGTCGCGTCGACCACGTAGGCCTTGCCCTTCTTCCCCACCTTGATCTGCGTGATGACGTCCCAGATGAACTTCAGGTTCACGTCGGCCACCGTCACCATGTCCCCGGCGCGCACCGCGATCTGCATGTAGGGCTCGGTCTCCTTGCGGAAGCTGACCGGGCCATACCAGGTCTTGTCGGACCTTGCGTTGAGGAACGCGGGCTCCTGCGAGCGGTCCTTCTTCGACTCGACCACGTTCATGGCGAGGATCGAGACGAAGAGGCGCTCCCGGCCGGCGGCGTCGATCGTCGCCACGTCGGTCACCGCGGGCACGAGGCGCTGCAGCTTGAAGAACTCGATCTTGCGCTGCTCGCTCGAAGGGCCGCCGAGCTGCGGCAGCGCCGCGTAGGCGAGCTGGCGCTCGATCTGCGCGATGAAGCTCTCGATGCGCGCGGCGGCGGCGACCGCCTTCTCCCGCTGCAGGCTGGCGAGCGCCGCCTTGTTCTCCTGGTAGGAGAAGTACACGCCGATCGCGCCCGAGACGATGAGCGCGCCGCTCACCAGCACGAGGATGGTGGTGAAGTAGCGGCGGAACAGGCGCCCGCGATGGATCATTCGATCACCCGGTCGGCGCGCAGGAGAAGCGGTTGCGAGACCGTGAACCCGAGGGCCTTCGCGGTCTTCAGGTTGAGGACCAATTCGTAATCACGCGGAATCTCGACCGGAAGCTCGGCAGGAGTGGCGCCACGCAAGATCATGTCCACGTATTCCGCGCAGCGCGGGAACGACAATCCGTCCGCGGCGCCGTAGGACATGAGCCCGCCCGCCTCGGCGAATACCCGGTTGCCGTATCCGGCAGGCAGGCGATTCCGATTCGCGAAGTCGACGATCGGTCCTCGCTCGCGAAAAGTCAGCGTCGTGGCGGCTGATGTCAGCGCATCGGGGTTCCAGGCGACGATGTCACCGAAGGCCGCCCTCAGTTCGGACACCGTGGTGACATCGAATCGACGAATGAGGAACCCCATGGCGCCCGCGGCTTCGGCGAACGGCGCGATGGCTGGACTCCGATGAGGCTGGCCGCTAACCGTAGCCGCGGCGGTCGGAACATGGAGATGAGCGAGTCGCTTTGCCGCAGAAGCGATCTCCCGAAGCGCTTCCAGCCGCTTCATGTCCACGCCTGGGCCTTGGTACCAGGAGACACCTGTTACATTGCGCCCCGGACGGGCCAGAGAGTCCACCAATTCCTGCTCGACCGGGAGGGCAACGCCCCAGAACACGACGGGAATGGACTTGGTGGCGCGCGCCGCGGCGACCGCCGCCTCCGGGCCGACCGCCCAGATGACGTCAACCCGCTTGCGTACAAGTGCTTCGGCCAGGCTCGGCAACGCATCTTCCCGACCCTCCCCGTATGCCCGCTCGATCGACAACGTCTGCGCCTCGGACCACCCGAGCGCGCGCAGGCGATTGCTGAAAGGATTGTTCGCGAGAAATGTCGGGGGTGGCAGGTGGTGCGGGCTCAGTATTCCCAGCACGGGAAGCCGACGCTGTCCGCGCACGATCGGCGCGGCAGCCAGTGCAGCAGCAGCGAGAATCAGGCGGCGGCGCGCCGGCTTCATTCGATCACCTTGTCGGCGCGCAGCAGGAGCGATTGCGGGATTGTCAGCCTCAGCAGGTTCGACGTCCTGCGGTTGATCGCCAGCTCCAGCTTCTTCGGCAGCTGGATCGGCAGCTCGGCGGGCTTCGCGCCGCGCAGGATCGCATCCACGTAGTCCATGCTCTGGAAGAGCGTGCCCCAGGCGTCGGAGCCGTAGGACAGCAACCCGCCCGCCGCGACGAATTGGCTCTCGATGAAAGCGCTGGGCAGGCGATGGCGCAGCGCGAAATCGACGATGCGCTTCATCTCCGCCACGAGCAGCGGCGACGAGCCCACGTACATGGCCTGCGCGCGAATCTCGAGCGCATCCTCGAGCGCGGCGTCGATGTCCTTCACGTCGGCAACCTCGTACACCCGGCGCTCGATGCCCAGGCGATCCATGATCCTGTCCATCTCCGTATGAAGCTGCGGCGAGAACGTTCCGCCGGTCACGGTCCGGTAGAGCACGGGGGAGGGGGTCAGGGCGAAGCCCCGCCGGAAATCCCGCACGATCTCGAGCAGGTACTCCACGGGCTTCGCCAGGACGTTCGGGTCGGCGATCGAGGCCACGCCGGTCACGTTGCCGCCGGGGCGCGACAGCGATTCGCCCAGCCCGAGCTCGATCGGCCAGACGACGTGCGCGAACACGATCGGGATCGTGCGCGTCGCGCGTGCAGCCGCGACGGCGGCGGGCGGGCTGATCGCCCAGAGGACGTCCACGCCTTTCTTGACAAGGCCTTCCGCCAGCTCGGGGAGCCGGTCAATGTCGCCGCTCGAATAGGCCCCTTCGATGCGCAGGTTCTGACCATAGACCCAGCCGAGCGTCTTGAGCTTCGCGATCACCGGGCTCTTCGCCCAGTACTCCGGCGTGCGCGGCGGCGAAGGGGAGAGCACGCCGAGCGTACGCGTGCCGGATGCGCTTTGCGCGCGCGCCAGCGGCGCGGCGGCGAGCGCAGCCGCCGCGGCCAGGAAGTTTCGACGCTCGATGCGGCGCACCAGTCCTCCCCTCTAAGGACGACGCCCGGCGCTGAGTCTACGCCACACGGATCGCGGCGGGAGAGCCAAGACCCCTTGCCGGGCCGCCCCGCTACTTCTGGAAGCTGTAGGTGCCCGTGGCAAGGCCGCAGCCCGCGGATACCGACGGCGAGAGGCGCGGGTACGCTCCGATCGATTTGCCCGTGCCCCCGCCCTGGATGCCTTCCCACTTGCCGGTGCCGCCCAGAAACTTCCAGTTCCAGCCCTTCGCGTGGCCGGCCGTCGCGCCCACCACCCTGTCGCCGTCCGCGTCCACGAACGTGCAGCGGCTG
>JAOUGZ010000733.1 GCA_029865405.1 Betaproteobacteria bacterium | reverse complement strand
CCGGGCCACAGGCCGCGACCGCGCTCCGCCTCCAGCCGTTCCCGGTCGAGAAGAAGGCGCGGCATGGGGGGTCAGTCGCCCGCGAACGTCGGCTTTTGCTTGGCGACGAACGCGGTGTAGGCGCGCTCGAAGTCCTTCGTCTGCATGCAGATCGCCTGCGCCTCGGCCTCGGTCTCGAGCGCCTGCTCGATGGAGAGGTTCCACTCCTGGTGCAGGCACTTCTTGGTCATGGCATGCGCGAACGCCGGACCGTCGGCGAGCGCCTGCGCCATCTCCTGCGCGTGGGCGAGGAGCTTGTCCGCGGGCACCACCGCATTGAAGTAGCCCCAGGCGAGGCCTTCCTCGGCGCCGAGCGAGCGGCCCGTATAGAGCAGCTCCGCGGCGCGGCCCTGGCCGATGATGCGCGGCAGGATGGCGCAGGCGCCCATGTCGCAGCCGGCGAGCCCCACGCGCACGAACAGGAACGCCGTCTTGGCCGCGGGCGTGGCGTAGCGCAGGTCGCTCGCCATCGAGATGATGGCGCCGGCGCCGGCGCACACGCCGTCCACCGCGGCGATGATCGGCTGCGGGCAGGTGCGCATCTCCTTCACCAGGTTGCCGGTCATGCGCGTGAAGGCCATCAGCTCCGGCATCTCCATCTTGACGAGCGGGCCGATGATCTCGTGCACGTCGCCGCCCGAGCAGAAGTTGCCGCCCTCGCCCGTGAACACCACGGCGCGCACGTCCTCGGCGTACTGCAGCTTGTGGAAGGTGTCGCGCAGCTCGGCGTAGCTGTCGAAGGTGAGCGGGTTCTTGCGCTCGGGCCGGTTCAGCGTGACGGTGGCCACGCGCGCCTTCACGCTCCAGCTGAAATGCTGCGGTCGCCAATCGGCCGCCTTGAGCTTGTACATGGTGTCGTGCTCCTGGTTGGGATGTTCAGCCGGCCATGGTCAGGCCGCCGCTCACCGAGAGCACCTGCCCGGTGACGAAGTCGGCGCGGCTGCTGGCGAAAAACAGGATCGCGTCGGCGATCTCGCCCGGCTTTGCCAGGCGCCGCATCGGCGTCACGCGCGTGAAGGCCTCCTTGATCTTGTCGGGCACCGCGGCCATCAGCGGCGTGTCGGTGGGGCCGGGGCAGACGCAGTTGACGGTGATGTTGTAGCGCGCCACCTCGCGCGCCAGCGACTTGGTGAAGGCGATGGCGCCGCCCTTGGCGGCCGCGTACACGGTTTCGCCGAGGCTGCCGACGCGGCCCGCGTCGCTCGCCACGTTGATGATGCGGCCCGCGCCGCGCGCGATCATCGGCTCGACGAAGGCCCGGCTCACGCGCACCGGCCCCATCAGGTTGAGCGCCACCAGCTTGTCCCAGAACTGCGGCGTGTTCTGCACGAACGGCTCGGTCCTGCCCCAGCCCGCGACGTTGGCGACGATGTCCACCTGCGGGCGGCGCGCGAGCGCCTCGCGCCGGAACGCTTCGACCGAGGCGGCGTCGGTGACATCGAGGCGCGCGAAGTCCGCGCCCTGGCCGCGCGCGCGGATCGCCGCCGCCGCGGCCTCGCCGCCCTCGGCGTTGAGGTCGCCGAGGATCACGTGCGCGCCGGCGGCGGCAAACGCCTCGGCCGTCGCGCGGCCGATGCCGGAGGCGGCGCCGGTCACCACTGCGGTCTTGCCGTCGAGTTTCATGGGGATCCCCTGAAGGTCGTCAGCTCACGCCGCGCGAGCGCAACTGCTCGGCGAACGGCCGGTCGTCCTCGTCGATGTGCTCGAGGAGCCACTCGCGCAGGAAGCGCGAGCTTTCGGCGAGCGCCTCCGGCTCGAGGCGGATGTGGAAGTTCCTCACGGCGTCGAGCATGCGGCGGTGCTCTTCGCGGTGGTGCGCGGCGTCCAGCCCGAGCTCGACCATCAGCCGCTCCTCGGTGGCGACGTTGTGCTCTGCCGCGCGCACCAGCTCGCGCAGCGTTTCCACCAGCTCGTCGTGGTCGCGGCCGGCATGCAGGCCCGCGAGCAGGCGGTTGGCGATATCGAGCATCTCGCGGTGCTGCCCGTCGATCACGG
>JAOUGZ010000176.1 GCA_029865405.1 Betaproteobacteria bacterium | reverse complement strand
CGCGCCAGGTGTTGGCCGGCATCAAATCGGCCTACGAGCCCCAGAAACTCGAGGGACGGCTGGTCATCGTGGTGGCGAATCTCGCACCGCGCACCATGAAATTCGGCGTCTCCGAAGGCATGGTGCTCGCCGCATCGGGCGACGAAGCGGGCATATTTCTCATTTCCCCGGACAGCGGAGCCGCTCCAGGTATGCGCGTAAAATGAATGCCTTACGGCCATCGCGCGGACCCTCGAAGCACGCATGATCGAACAGCCCAGTCGCACGCTGGTTTGCAGCATCGTATTCCTGGATATCGTCGAGTACTCGGCGAAGCCGGTGGCGGAGCAGATGCTGCTCAAACAGGCGTTCAACAAGCTGCTCAGCGCGGCGCTGGAGAACGTGGCGCCGCGCGACCGCGTGGTCCTGGATACCGGCGACGGCGCCGGCATCACCTTTCTCGGCGACCCTGAAGACGCGCTGTTCGTCGCCATGTCGCTGCGCGCCGCGGCGCGCGCGGAATCCACCGGCGCGATCGCCGTGCGCATCGGCATCAACTTGGGCCCCGTGCGCCTGGTCAAGGACATCAATGGCCAGATGAACATCATCGGCGACGGCATCAACGTCGCGCAGCGCGTGATGACCTTCGCCCAGGCGGGACAACTGCTCGTCTCGCGCTCGTTCTACGAGGTCGTGTCCTGCCTGTCCCTCGATTACGCCAGCCTGTTCAGCTACGTCGGGGCGCGCACCGACAAGCACGTGCGCGAGCATGAGGTGTACTCGGTCGGCATCGGCACGGAAGCGGCGCGACGCGTGATTGAAACCGGATCGCGGCGCGTGGCGCCGCGGCGCCGCGCGCCGCGTCTCATCGGCGAGCTGACCGACGTGCGGCCCTTCGGCGTGCATCGCATGGCATTCGTCGGCGCGCCGCTCGCGTTCGCGCTGCTGGTGAGCGGCGGCGTCGCCGTCAAGGCGCAGATCAACTATCCGCCGCTGGCGGTGCAGCCCGCGCCGCTCGCCGTGAAGACGGCAACGCCGGCGCCAGTGCGGACCGGGGTGGCGGCTGTTCCGGGAAAGGCGGCGGCACCCGAGCCCGTGCAGCCTGCACTGCCACCGCCACCGGCCGCGGAAGCGGCGCTTCAGGCTGCGCCCGCCAAGGGGCCTGTCCTGACGCCGGCGCAGCGCGTGGCGCGCCGCGAGGCGCTGGCCGCCCGGGCTGCGCGCCGGGCGCCCGATGCACCCAGGGCGGAATCCGCGCTGGCGCCCTCGCCTGCGCCGGATCCCGCGCCTGTGCAGACTGCGGCCCAGGCGGGGATCATCCAGCTGGTCATCCTGCCTTGGGGCGAAGTGTTCGTGAACGGCAAGAGCCGCGGCGTCAGCCCGCCGCTGCGCGCGCTCGACGTGCCGGCGGGGACGCACACCATCGAGGTGCGCAATACGTCGTTTCCGGCCTACACGCGGCGCGTGGAAGTGCGCTCGGGCGAGCCGGTGCGCATCCGCCATCGCTTTCACTAAGCGCGCTCTCGCGGTATCTTCCGCCCGGTGGCTCCGGGGGCAAGCATCGATGTGCATTGACGCTGCGAGGACATGGGCGGCATGAGGTTCGGCATCGCCCTTGCGCTGATCGCCGCCGCCCTGTTCCTCGGTGGCTGCGGTGCGATACGAGTCGTGCAGGAGGACGTCAAGAGCTTCTTCGGCGCCACCAAGGGCGCGCCCGCGCTGGCCGCCGGCATCCGCCAGTACGAGGAAGGGAAGTACTCCGAAGCGGCGGAGAGCCTGAATAGCAGCCTGTATCAGGGCCTGTCCAGTCCCGACCGCGTGACCGCGCACAAGTATCTGGCCTTCATCCATTGCGTCTCCGGCCGCCCGGCCGCCTGCCGCGAGCAGTTCCGGCGCGCGCTGGCCATCAATCCGGACCTGGACCTGAGCGCCGCCGAAGCGGGACATCCCGTCTGGGGCCCGGTGTTTCGCGCGGTGAAGAGCGGCCGCTAGCCGCGGACGCGCATTCCCGATGGACGAACAAAAGCTCGGCCGTTTCGAGGTGCTCGCCGAAATCGGCCGCGGCGCGATGGGCATCGTCTACAAGGCCAAGGACCCGATGCTCGAGCGCGTCGTCGCCATCAAGACCATCAACATGGGGATGGACCGGGACGGGGCGGAGATGTACGAGAAGCGCTTCTACCAGGAGGCGCGCGCGGCGGGCGGCCTCAACCATCCCAACATCGTCACCGTCTACGACATCGGCAAGACCGACACTGAATGCTACATGGCGATGGAGTACATCGAGGGCGCGGAGCTGCGCACGCTGCTGCTGCCCGGCAAGCCGCTCCCCGTGGCGCGCGCGCTGTCCATCGCCGCGCAGGTGGCCGAGGGGCTCGCCTACGCCCACGAGCGCGGCGTGGTGCACCGGGACATCAAGCCCGCCAACATCATGGTGCCGGAGAGCGGCGCGGTGAAGATCACCGACTTCGGCATCGCCCGCATGCGCTCGTCGAACGTGCAGACGCAGACCGGCATGATGATGGGCTCGCCCAAGTACATGTCGCCCGAGCAGGTGATCGGCAAGCGCGCCGACCATCGCACCGACATTTTTTCGCTGGGCGTGATCCTGTACGAGATGCTGACCGGGGCCGCGCCATTCACCGGGGAAAGCGTCAATGCGGTGATGTACCAGATCGTCAACTTCGTGCCGCCCGCGCCCAGCGCCATCAATCCGGCATCGCCGGCCGCGCTCGATGCCACCGTTGCCGGCATGCTCGCCAAGTCGCTCGACGAGCGTTTCCAGAGCGCCGCCGAGGTCGCGCGCGGCCTGCGAGACTGCGAGCTGCAGGCGCATGGGGCCGCCACCGCCGCGACCTCGACGCTGCCTCTTGGATCGCTTGCCCCCGGCCCGACGCGGACCGTCGTGGACCAGGACGTGAAAAGCGCCGTCCTGTCGCAGACCCTGGAGCGTTCGCGTCGTGCGGAAATCGAGGCGACGCCACCCCCGGACGCGGCGCCGGCGCGCGGCCTGTCGCGCACCTTCGATTCCCTGGAAGCGACTCAGCGGCTGGTCGCGCTGAGCGATGCGGCGCAGACCAGCGATCCGACGGCCAATACCCTGCCGCTCACCATGCAGACCACCTCAACCGCCCTGAGCGGCGGCTGGCGGCCGCGCGACACGCTGGTGGTGGCGACGAGCGCCGTCGCCGGCCTGATCGTGGCGGCGCTCATCGTGCTGCTCTAGGACTCGGATTGGCGCCCTCGGGCGCCGCGCGTCAGGACTTGCCGCCGCAGCTTGCCGGCATCGCCGTGATCGGGTAGCCGCGGCAGTTCCACGACACGCTGCCGCCCTGCAGCGCCGGCATGATCGAGACCTCGATCGCGTTTCTCTCGTTCCAGCCGCGAATCGTGCCGTTGCTCTCGATGATCCACTTCATTTCGCCGTGCTTGGGGTCGTTGCGCGAGGGCAACTTGAGGTCGTTGCCGCTCCCCGCGAGCGTGCCCGCCTTCTGCGCCGCCGATGCGATCTGCTGCCGGGCGCCGTCCGCGCCGGTGATCAGCGCCTGCGCAGCGTCGCGCGCATCGCTGCCGGCCATCTGCGGCAGGACGACCGCCACTGCCAAGAAACCCGCCAACGCCAGAATTGCCACGACGATCAGAGCTGTGCGCATCGAGTCGCCCCCTTTGCTCTTGGCCTTCCGCCCGCGCCGGATGGAGGGATAAGATTTCTGTCGAGCTTACCATGGCGCGTCGGCGATTTCATCGCCCCACTCTGCACGCTGGAGATATTTTGCAAGTACGCACAATTCACCTGTGCATTAGTGGTCGCGTGCAAGGGGTCGGCTTTCGCGACGCCCTGAGCCGGGAAGCCGAACGCCTGGGGATCACCGGCTGGGTGCGAAATCGCGTCGGCGGCGACGTGGAAGCGGTCGCGCAGGGGGGCGCGGCGGCGCTCGACGCCCTGCTCGCCTGGGCGCGGCGCGGCCCGCCCGCGGCGCGCGTCGAGCGCGTCGACTGCAATGCGCTGGCACCGGAACATGCGCGTGACTACGCGCGGTTCGAGCGCTGGCCGAGCGCCTGATCGCGCGCGGCGTCGCGCCGCCGTAGCGCATTCATCGCGGAGAACGCCCACGGCCGACAGGCGAGCAGCAGCCCCACGCCTTCACGCCGCCGCGCGGGCAGTCCCGAATCGACTTCCGCGAGCTCGTTGAACTCGGCCGCGACGCGCTCCAGCCGGCGCCTGAGCATCGCCGCCGACGCAGGCGACAGGTCGCGCGCCTCGAAGCGCAGCAGCTCCAGCGGCCCGCTGAAGCGCGAGCGCAGGAACTCGCCGGTGACGCGCACGCCGTAGGCCTTCTTCACCGGTCCGCCGGCGTGCCACACGAAGTCCTTCGCCACGCGCAGGCGCACCCGCTCACCGGCTTCCCAGTCGATGAGCCTCGCGCGCTCGAACTTGGCGAGCGCCAGCGTCAACTCGGTGCGTGTGATGACAAAAGACTCGACGATGTCGGCGAAGCGCCAGCCGTTGAGCAGCAGCCAGAACACCGACAGCAGCCGCTCGTCGCTCGCCAGCAGGGTTTCCTGCTCGAGGCTGAGCTGCGCCTCAGGGCTGTTCGCGCTGCGCGTCATGCGCGCCAGCTCCGCCAGATCGAGTTCGAGCACGCGCAGGATCTCCTCCAGGCGGGACAAGGTGAAGGTGCGCCGCGAGAACAGCCGCTTGACGCTCGCCTCCGACAGCCGCAGTTCGCGGGCCAGCTTTGCGTACGTCATGCCGCGCGCGCGCAGGCAGCGTTTGAGCGCATCGACGATGCTGTGGGCCAGAGGCATGGCGTGCCGGGTGGGAACCGCCGGTATCGTAAAGCGAGACTTCGCGTTTTGGGTATTGCGGCGCAGCAGATGCGGGCTCAAGAATGGCTCGACCGACCTCGACGGAGACCGCCATGCTCGCCACGTCCCAGTTGCCAGTCGCCGCGCCCCGCCTGCATTCGGCGGGGGATTTGTGCAGGGTCATGCTCGCCGCCGGTGGGCACCCCGCGCGCTTCGACCCCTCGGGCCTGAACCGCACCTTGCGCCACGATGCCGAGCGTGGCCAGATCGAGGTGCAGGCGGGCGTGACCTGGGAGAGCCTGGCGCCGCAGGTCGGCGCCGTCTTCCTGCCCGGCACCGTCGGCGAGAGCGTTGCCGCGAATTGCGCCGGTCCCGATGGCCGGCCGGTTGTCGCGCATGTGCAGGCGCTGACCCTGGCCACGGCAGGCGGCGAGCTGCATCGCGCCAGCCGCGCCCGGTCGGCGGAGTTGTTCCGCCTGGCGGTGGGCGGCTGCGGTGCGTTCGGACCGTTCTACAGCGTGACGCTCGACCTGCCGTCGCTGGCGCAGAGCGCCGCGCGGGCCACCCCACCCGTGCGCTTCGAGCTTCCGGATGCAGGGACGGCGGGATCGCGCCACGCGCTCGAGCTGCTGCTGCCACCCCGGCACAGCGACGCGTGGGTGGGTCGGATGCGCGTCGCGCTCGAAGAGCGCCGGTGCAGCCTCAGCCTGCTGGAGGCGCGGCGCATCGTGCCGGAGGACGAAACCTATTTGCGCTGGGCGCATTGCGAATTTGTGGCCCTGCGCATCGCCTATCGGACGCGCGCCACGCTCGGGGCATGCGCCAGCGCGGTGCAACTGCGCGCGCAGCTCATCGAACTGGCGATCGGCGCCGGCGGCTCTTTCATGCCGCACACGCTGCCGTGTGCGACTCGCGCGCAGGCCGCGGCCTGCTACCCGATGCTGGCTGGATTCATCGCCGAGCAACGCCGCCTGGATCCCGCGGGGCGCGTGCCAAGCCCGTGGCTCCAGGGCGTGCGCCGCGTGTGGCGCGCCGAAGGCTGCCCCGTGCGCTGGGCGCGGGACTACGCGCCGCCCGAATAAATGACTTGCACGTTCTCGGGCGCCAGCCATGCGCCGAGGCGCTCGAGCAGTTGCTCGTCCGGCCGCACGCGCCAGGCATCGCCCAAAGCAACGTCGCAGGCCGCGGCGCCGGTCTCGTAGTGCACCGTCACCGGGCACGCGCCTTCGCTGCGGTAGGGCGCGAGCAAGTCCATCAGCTGGTGCGCGTCCGAGTGACCGTTCATCTGCAGGCGCAGCCGCGCCGCGAAGCGTGCGCGCAGCGCCGCAAGGTCGTAGAGCTCGTCCGCGGTGACCCGCAGCCCGCCCGAAAAATCGTCGCGCTGCGCTTTGCCCTGGACGATGAGCAGCGCGTCTTCCTTTAGCTTGTCGCGGTGCTTCT
>JAOUGZ010000177.1 GCA_029865405.1 Betaproteobacteria bacterium | reverse complement strand
TCTTCGCGCTGCTCGCCGCGCTCGCGCCGGCGTCGCTCGCGCAACCTGCGGCTCCGGTAGACGCGGTCATCATCACTGCCACGCGCTTCCCTGACTCCAAGCGGGATCTGCCCGTGGGCGTCACGGCGATTACGGCGGAAGACATCCAGCGGTCCGCCACCTCGAACTTGCCCGAGATCCTGGCGCAGTTCGGCCTGCTCCACGTGCGCGACAACGCCGGCACCCCGAACCAGCAGGTGGACCTGCGCGGATTCGGGATCACCGGCGACCAGAACACCATCATTCTGGTGGACGGGCTGCGCATATCGGAGAACGAGCTGGTGCCCGCACAGCTCAATGCGATCGCGCTGGAGAGCATCGAGCGTATAGAGATCGTGCGGGGCAGCGGCGCGGTGCAGTATGGCGGCGGCGCGACCGGCGGTGTCGTCAACATCATTACGCGCCGCGCCGAACCGGGCCAGTCCCGGGGTTACGCGCTGGGGCGGGCCGGCGGCTACGGAACCGCGGAAGGCCGCGCGGGACTCGTGCGCATGGGGCAGGCGCTCGGATTCACCCTCGATGCGTCGCAGGAGAAGACCGAGGGTTACCGGCGCGGCAATCGATTCGAACAGACCAACGTCGCGGCCACCCTGGAAGCGCACACGGCGAACACGCGGTCTTTCCTCAGGCTGGCCGCGGGCGACCAGCGCCTGCAGCTGCCCGGCGCGCTGACCGAGGCGCAGATCGCCGCCGACCCGCGGCAAGCGAGCACCCCGGGCAACGAAAGCGATCGCCGGGACGGCACCCTGACCCTGGGCGGAGCGTGGCGCCCGGGGCGCCACGAGATCGCCGCGGATCTCTCGATTCGCGACAAGAAGGCGACAGCGCTGTTTCTTCCGGCTTTTTACGTCGACACGCGGGTCGACGTGACGGCCTTCACGCCGCGCGCAAAGCTGCGGTTCGATGCGCTGGGTCGCGAGCACGACATCGCCTTCGGGCTCGACTGGGAACAGTGGGACTACGAGAGCCGCAGCGCCGCGAGCCAGGCCACGCTCGGCGCGCCCTTCTCGCAACGTCTTGGCGAGCAGACCAGCGAGGCGTGGTACGCGCAAGCGACCCTGTGGATCGCCGAGGGCACGCGGCTCGTCGTCGGGGGCCGCTCGCAACGCACGCGCGAGCGGTTGATCGAGCAGGTGTTCCCGACGGACGATCGTCGGGCCAGGCACTCGCTGAATGCGCATGAAGTCGCGCTCCGTCATCGTCTGCGCAGAGGGTGGTCGGCGTACGCGAAGTCCGGCACCAGTTTTCGCGTAGCGACGTTCGACGAGAACGCGTGCTTCTTTCCGCCGTGCGCGGCCGTGCTGCTCGAGCCGCAGAAAGCGCACGCCGACGAACTCGGCTTGGAATACGAGCGCAGCGGCTTGCGCGGGCGGATCGCGCTCTACGCCACGCGGCTCGAGAACGAGATCTACTTCAGTCCGCTGCAGGGGGCGAACGTCAATCTCCCGCCCACACGCCGGAACGGCGCGGAGCTGGAAGGCGCCTGGCGCGTGTCGCAGCGACTGGAACTGCGCGCCGCGCTGGCGCTCATGGAGGCAACGTTCCGGGCCACGCGCAACGATGTGCCGTTGGTGCCCGAAGCCATCGCCTCCGCGGGCGTGCACTGGTCGCTTGGCGCTCGCAGCGCGCTCGACGTGAACCTGCGGTACATCGGCGAGCAGCGCTACGACAACGACGAGGCCAACACCTTTGCGCGCCGCCAGCCCGCCTATGGCCTGGTCGATGCGAGGCTCGAGCACAGGTCGGGCCGCGTCGACCTGGCGCTCGAGGTGCGCAATCTCTTCGATAAGAGGTACTACAGCTACGGGGCGGTGAACTTCACCGGCACCGGGTTTTCCGCCTACCCGGCGCCGGGCAGGGCGGCCTACGTCTCGCTTGCCTACCGCATCGACTGACGCGCTCTTCAGTTCTCGGGAAGGGCGGGGTAGATTCGCATGCTCCGCCATCGGAAGCCGCTCTGAAACCCGCCCACGTTCCCCTCCTGCTCTCCGTCATCGCCGCCCTGTTTCTGCTCGCCGCGGGGCCGGGGGTGCGCGTAGCGCTATGGGACTATGGCACCGGCTTTCAGCTCATGCGCTGGGCGGGGTTCGCCGGGCTCGCCGTGGCGGCGCTGGCGCTGGTGATGCTGCTTCTGCCGCGCACCCGCCGCGCAGGGCTCGTCGCACTGGTCGTGGCGCTTGCGCTCGGACTGGGCACGGCCTTCGTGCCGTGGAACGCCTTGCGGCAGGCCCGCGCGCTGCCGCCGATCCACGACATCACCACCGACACCGGGCGGCCACCCGAATTCGTCGCGATCCTGCCGTTACGCGCCGCCGCCCCGAACCCCGGGACCTATGGCGGGCCGGACGTGGCACAGGCGCAAGCCGGGGCCTACCCCGACTTGCGCGCGCACCGCATGAATGCCGCGCCCGCGGACGCGTTCAAGCGTGCGCTGCAGGCTGCGCGCGAGATGGGATGGGAGATCGTGGCGGAGGATGCCGCCGCCGGACGCATCGAAGCCACCGACACCACGTTCTGGTTCGGCTTCAGGGACGACGTGGTGATCCGGGTGGAAGCGGACGGCGCCGGCAGCCGGATCGACGTGCGCTCGGTCTCGCGGGTCGGCCGCGGCGACGTGGGCGCCAACGCCAGGCGGATCCGCGCGTTCCTGCGGGCGCTCGGGACTTAGCGTGCCGAGTCCCGGCTCGATCCTCGTCGTCTCGCTGCGCTTCATGGGTGACGTCCTGCTCACCACGCCGCTCCTGCGCTCGCTGCGCGCGGCCTACCCGGGAGCGGGCATCGATGCGCTGGTATTCGCGGGCACCGAGGGCGTGCTCGAGGGTAACGACGATCTGCGCGAGGTGCTGGTCACCGAGCGCGGCGCGGAGCTTGCGCTATGGCGGCGGCTGTGGCGCCGCTACGACCTGGCAGTGATCGCGGAGACCGCCGACCGGCCGCACCTCTGCGGCCTGATCGCCGCGCGGCGGCGCGCGGGTCTGGTGCCGCCTGAATGGGACAAGGGCTGGTGGAAACGGCTCTCGCTTGCACACAAAGTGATCTCGCCGCGCGACCTTGCGCGACCCGTCGCGTACCGCAAGCTGGCCGAGGCGATGGGCATCGCCTGGCGGCCGGAAATGGTTGCGCCGACGGCGCGCATGCCCGCCATGGCTTGGCGCGACGTGCTCGGCTTCGACGCCGAACAAGAGCGCTTCGCGGTACTGCACCTTGCGCCGCGCTTTCGCTACAAGCGCTGGAATACGCCTGGCTGGCACGCGCTGATGGGGTGGCTGCACGCCGAGGGGCTGCGGGTGGTGATTACCGGCGGGCCGTCGGAGGAAGAGCGGGCCTACGTGCGCGAAGTGCTGTCGGGGGTGAAGCAGCCAGTGATCGATGTCTGCGGCCGGCTGCGCTTCGCCCAGACCGCGGACCTGCTGCGCCGCGCAGCGCTGTTCGTGGGGCCCGATACGGCAACCACGCACCTTGCGGCAGCGTGCGCCACGCCCACCGTGGCGCTCTTCGGCCCGACCGACCCGCGCCTCTGGGGCCCGCTGCCAAAGCCCGGTCTTTCGCAGCCTTACGAGAAAGTGCTCGCGCTGCAGATCCGGGGCAACGTCACGCTGCTGCAGGACCCATCCCTGGCTTGCGTTCCCTGCCAGGAGGAAGGCTGCGAGAGGCATCAACAAAGCCGCAGCGATTGCCTCGACCGCATGGACGCAGAGCGCGTCATCGACGCGGCGCGCGCTGCGCTGGCCTGAGTCGACGCTCTAGTCCGCTTTCGATCCCGCGCCAGAGTAGCCCGCCGACGGCAAAGCTTGCGCGGCGGCGAACAACGCGCCGCCGACCAGCGCCCAGAGGTGGCCCTCGGTCGAGTCGAAGAGAAGATCGTTGAACAGCGAGCCTACCGCGAACGCGAGCACGAGCCCCTGCGCCCATGCGGCGTATTCGCCCTGCAGCCGGCGCGCGTTGCGGAAGGCCACGAACAGCATGGCGGCGAACAGCCCCGCACCGAACGGCCCGAGCTGCACCGCGAGATGCACGTACTCGTTGTGAGGGTGACTGCGGTCGCGATTGTGCATGTACGCATCGTCGCCTTCCGTGGCTGCGTAGAACGCCTCGACCCAGCCCCCGGTGCCGGCGCCGGCGATCGGGTGTGCGCTCAGCCATTCGGCGGAGCGCTTCCAGAAGTGCAGGCGCGAGCCGATGGAGGTCTCGCCCGGATGCCCCTGGAAGCGGTAATCGCGCGCCTCCTGCGCTGCCTGGGTAACGCGCGTTTGAAACACCGGCGCCCACTGGTACGCGGCGACGAGGAGCAGCGCGAGTCCCGCTACGGAAGCGGCGAGGCCTTTCCAGGACCAGCGCGAGTACGCGAACCACAGCACGAGAATCGCCAGGACGACGTAGCCCGTGCGTCCCTGCACCGCGAGCCAGACGTTCGCCGCGGCGAGCAGGGACACCAGCGCCAGCGCCCAGCGTTGCCAGCCAAGCCGCTGCATGGCGAGAACCGCCGTTCCGTAGGCGAGAAGACTCATGATGAAGCCGTGCGTAATCGCGTTCTTCAGCAGCACCGCGTTCTCGGCGCTCGAGAAGCCGCGCTCATCGACGTACGTGAATAGTCCGAGATACACGGCGTAGGAAAGGGCAAGCAATACGAGCGCGCCGGCGAAGAATGCGCCGAGCAGCCGCGCGCGCCAGCGCGCGTTTGCAAACAGAAAAAGCACCACGCCGAAGAAGAGCAGCTCGCGGTACTTCAGGAGCGCAGCCGCAGCTTCCGCGGGGGGCACGAGCGACCAGCCGATACCCAGGGCGAGCAGCGCAAACAGCGCGCAGCCCAGCCAGGCGACGGGCTCGGCAGTGATGCTCCGGAGTGCCGGTTGCCATTGCCCGGAGAGTGCCCAGGACAGGAAGCCGAGAACCGCGAAGAGATTCGTCGCGGCGGTGGACAGCGGCAGCGCGGCGGCAGAGACGACAAAGCATATCCGTGCCGCGTCGAGCATGCGTTGCGCGTAGACCGGGGGCGGCGCTGTCACGGCCGCCATTTGACCCGCAAAGGGAGCGCTTGCGCAATTCGGGCCGGCATGCGCGAGCGGCTACAATCCGCCCATGCCGTCTACGCGCAGCCACAGCAGCCGGGCGCTGTACCTGCGCCTGCTGTCCTACGTGCGGCCGTACACCAAGGCGTTCGCGCTGGCGCTCGCCGGCATGATCGCCGCGGCGGCCACCGAGCCGCTCTTTCCGATGCTCATGAAGCCGCTGCTCGACGGCGGCTTCGCCGCCGCCGGCACCTCGGCGTGGCCGCCGATCGCGTTCGCGGCGGCGATCGTGGGCATCTTCGTCATGCGCGGCATTTTCAGCTTCTTCTCGCACTACAGCATGGCCTGGGTCGCGGACAAGGTGGTGCTCGATCTGCGCGCGGCCATGTTCGCGCGGCTGGTGCGCTTTCCAACGCGCGTGTTCGACGACCAGAGCTCGGGCGCGCTGCTCTCGCGCGTCGCCTACGACGTGGCCAACGTCAGCGCTGCCGCCACCACGGCACTCACCGTGGTAGTGCGCGACTCGATCGTCATCGTGCTGCTGCTGGCGTGGCTGTTCTACCTCAACTGGAAGCTGACGCTGATCGCGCTGGTGATCGCGCCGCTGGTCGCGCTGTTCGTGCGCCTCCTGGGGCAACGGCTGCGCAACATGGCGCGCGCCTCCCAGCGGGCATTGGGCGACGTGGTGCACGTGCTCGAGGAAACCATCGAGTGCCACCGCGTGGTCAAGGTGTTCGGCGGCCAGGACTACGAGGCCTCGCGCTTTGCGCGCGCCATCGGGCAGCTGCGCGGCTTCAACATGCGCCAGAAGGTGCCCGAGGCGCTGATCACGCCGGTCACCCACCTGCTCGCGGCCTCGGCGATGGCGGTGATCGTGTACGTGGCGCTGCAGGAGGCGCTCGCCGCGCAGACCACGGTGGGCGAGTTCGCCTCCTTCTTCACCGCCATGCTCATGCTGTTCGCGCCGATCAAGCACCTGACGCAGGTCAACTCGGCTCTGCAGCGCGGCCTGGCCGCGGCCGAAAGCGTGTTCGGCATGATCGACTCGCCGATCGAAGAGGACGCCGGCACGGTGGCGCTCTCTCGCGCGCGCGGCGAGATCGCCTACGAGAAGGTGAGTTTCACCTACGAGACGCGCACGGAGGCGGCGCTGCATGACGTGAGCCTGCACGTGCGACCC
>JAOUGZ010000732.1 GCA_029865405.1 Betaproteobacteria bacterium | reverse complement strand
GGTGCCGCGCGAGGAGTTCGTGCCGGCCGCGTTTCGCAAGCTGGCGTTCGCCGACATGGAGATCCCGATCGGCGAAGGCGAAAAGATGATGGCGCCGAAGATCGAGGCGCGCACGGTGCAGGCGCTCGCCCTGCGCAAGGGCGATCGCGTGCTCGAAGTCGGCACCGGCAGCGGCTACCTGACCGCGCTGCTCGCGCACTGCGCCGCGCACGTCTACTCGCTCGAGATCCGCGCCGGCCTCGCCGCCTTCGGCCGCGAGAACCTCGCGCGCCACGGCGCGGACAACGTTACCCTGGAGGTCGGCGACGGTGCGCGCGGCGACCCGAAGCGCGCGCCGTACGACGCGATCGTGCTCACCGGCTCGACCCCGGTGCTGCCGGCCGTGCTCAGGGAGCAGCTTGCGCCGGGCGGGCGGCTCTTCGCGGTGGTCGGCGAGCCGCCGGTGATGGTGGCGAAGCTCATCACCTGCACGGCGCCCGGGGCCTACGGCGCCGTGGCGCTGTTCGACACCGTGCTCGCGCCGCTCGTCAACGCGGAGCAGCCGCCGCGCTTCCGGTTCTAGCTACCGAGGGCCCCGACGCCGACATGAACCGACTCCTTGCCCTTGCCGCACTTGCCTGTGCACCCCTCGCCGCCGCGGCGCAGAACCTGACCCAGGTCTACCAGGATGCCCGCGGCTACGACGCCCAGTACAGCGCGGCGCGCCAGGCGCTGCAGGCGGGCCTGGAGCGCGCGCCGCAGGGTCGGGCGCTCCTGTATCCCACCCTCAACCTGACCGCGAACGCCACGCGCTCGCACACCGAGTCGGACTCGAAAAACGAGGCCGTGCAGCCAAGCTTCGAGCGCGACATCGACTCCCACGGCTATGCGCTCACGTTCACCCAGCCCCTGTACCGGCGGCAGAACTGGCTGCAGGCCGACCAGGGCGAACAGCAGGCGAAGCAGGCCGAGTTCACCTTCGGCCAGGCCGGCCAGGACCTGATCCTGCGCGTGGCGCAGGCGTATTTCGACGTGCTCGCGGCGCAGGACACGCTCGCCCTGGTGCGCGCCCAGAAAACGGCCATCGCCGAGCAGCTCGCGCAGGCCAGGCGCAACTTCGAGGTCGGCACTGCCACCATCACCGACACGCACGAGGCGCAGGCGCGCTACGACCTCGCCGTGGCGCAGGAGATCTCGGCGCAGAACGACGTCGAGGTGCGCCGCCGCGCGCTGCAGCAGCTCACCGGCAAGGAGTACGCCGAGCTGAAGGGGCTGCGCGCCGACGTCAAGCTCTCGCCCCCGGACCCGAACGACATGCAGAGCTGGGTGAGCCTCGCGGAAAAGCACAGCTACAGCGTGCTGGTGCAGGACGCGGCCGTGGAGATCGCCCGGCTCGAGGCGCAGCGGAACAGCGCCGGCCACCACCCGACGCTCGACCTGGTGGCGAGCCACAACTACACGTCGCAGAGCGCATCGCAGCTCTCCAGCGCGGGCAGCAACGTCAACACCAGCTCCGTCGGGCTGCAGCTCTCCGTGCCGCTGTACCAGGGCGGCGGCATCACCTCACGCGAGCGCGAAGCGGCCTACAACCTGGAGCGTGCGCGGCAGGAACTCGAGAACGCCCGGCGCACCTCGGCGCTCGCCACGCGCCAGGCCTATCTGGCGGTGATCAACGGCATCGCCCAGATCAGCGCGCTCGAGCAGGCGCTCGTCTCCTCGGAGAGCGCGCTGCAATCCAACCGCCTGGGCTACGAAGTCGGCGTGCGCATCAACATCGACGTGCTCAACGCGCAGCAGCAGGTGTTCTCGACGCGCCGCGACCTCGCCGTGGCGCGCTACAACACCATCACCAACTTCCTGCGCCTGAGGGCCGCCGCCGGCGCCCTGCGCGAGCCCGACCTCGAGGACGTCAGCCGCGCGCTTGCGCAGTAAGTAGCCTGCGGCACACCACCAGGTGGCGCTCTGCGGCGCCGCGATGGCGCGCGCACAGGCGCTTGCCGGCGATGCCCATGCGCGCGCTGCGCTCCGGGTCCGCGAACAGTTCCGCCGCCGCGCGCAA
>JAOUGZ010000731.1 GCA_029865405.1 Betaproteobacteria bacterium | reverse complement strand
CAGCTCCGCGCGGCCGCGCGCCGCCAGCGCCGCGGCATGGCGCAGCGCGCGCAGCGCGCCGGCCGAGCCGTCGACCGGCACGAGGATGCGCGCCATCAGCGCCGCGCGGCGAGCACGCGTTCCAGGCCCTCGCTGTCGCGGATGCGCACGTGCTTTTGCTGCACGTCGATCAGGCCGTCCTTCTGGAACGAGGAGAACAGCCGGCTCACCGTCTCCAGCTTCAGGCCGAGGTAGCTGCCGATCTCGTCGCGCGTCATGCGCAGGTGGAACTCGGTGGCGGAGTAGCCGCGGCGCCGGAAGCGCCGGGACAGGTTGAGCAGGAACGTCGCCAGGCGCTCCTCGGCGCGCATCGAGCCGAGCAGCATCATCACGCCGTGGTCGCGCGCGATCTCGCGCGCCAGCACCGCGTGCAGGCGGCGCTGCAGCGCCGGCACGTCGCGCGACAGGTCCTCGATCAGGGCGTAGGGCAGGATGCAAACCTCGCTGTCCTCGAGCGCAATGGCGGTGCCGTGGTAGGCGCCGGCGATGCCGTCCATGCCGAGGAGCTCGCCGCCCATGAAAAAGCCCGTCACCTGCTCTCGGCCGTCGTTGTCGAGGAGGTTGGTCTTGAAGAAGCCGCTGCGGATGGCGTACACGGCGCTGAATTCGCCGCCCGCCTGGAACAGGGTTTCGCCGCGCTTCACGCGCCGCCGGGCGTAGACCACGTTCTCGACGCGCTCCAGGTCCTCGGCGCACAGGCCCGCCGGCAGGCAGAGCTCGCGCAGGTTGCAGCTCGAGCAGGTCACCTCGAACTTCTGCGAGGCGGCGGGGTGCAGGGCGGTGACGACGTTCATGGCGTACTCCTCAATGGGCCTGGGTCACGCGCGCGGCAACTGCGTCACGCACGCGTGCGAAATCGCCGCACTTGTCGAAGAAGTCCCGTGCGCCGAGCTGCAGCGCGAGATGCCGGTACGGGTCGGAGGCGAAATTGGACAGCATGTAGACGTCGGTCTGCGGCGCGCGCTCGCGAATGGCGCGCAGCACGTCGAAGCCGCTGCCCTGCTCGAGGCGGACGTCGAGCACGACGACGTCCGGGTGCGCGGCAAGGATCTCGCGGGTCGCCTGGTCGGCGCGCGCGGCCATGCCCACGACGCGCGTCCCCGGCACGGCCTCGAGCATCTCCAGCAGGCGCTCGCGCACCAGCGGCGAGTCCTCGACCAGGTAGACGGTTTGCGTTGGCATGCCGCCAGTGTGGCGGCGCGGCCCCGCGCCCGCCATCGGCGGCGGCTGATTCGCGGCTCGGAAAATTCCTACAGCAGCTTGTGCTCGAGCGCGTAGCGCACCAGCTCCGCGGTGCCCGCGAGCCCGAGCTTGTCCTGCACCTTCGTCTTGTGGGTGCTGACGGTCTTCACCGACAGGTGCAGCCGGCGCGCGATCTCGCCGGGGCTGCCGCCCGCGGCGAGGAGCTTGAACACCTCGAACTCGCGATCCGAGAGCCGCGTGTGCGGCGGGCCGTCTCCGGCCGTGATCAACTGCGCCGCCGTCGCGTCCGACACGTGCACGCCACCGGCCGCGATCTTTTTCAGGGCGACCAGCAGCAGCTCGGCGGCGCTGTCCTTGTTCAGGTAGCCCGAGGCGCCCGCCTTCAGCGCGCGCGCCGCGTACTGCTGCTCGCCGTGCATGGACAGCACGAGGATGCGCAGCGCCGGCTTTTCGGCCTTCAGCCGCTTGATCAGATCGAGCCCGGCGAGCCCCGGCATCGACAGGTCGAGCACCGCCACGTCGTAGTCGTGGGCGCGCACCAGGGCGAGGGCCTGGTCGCCGTCGGCCGCCTCGCCGGCCACCTGCAGGTCGCCGTTCGCGGCGAGAATGCGCTTCAAGCCGTCGCGCACGATCGCGTGGTCGTCGGCGATCAGCACGCGGGTCATGCGCCGCCCCCGCCGCGCGCCGGCAGCCGGGCGCGCACGCGCGTGCCGCCGCGCGGCGCGCGCGACACGTCCAGCGTGCCGCCGAGGTAGGCGATGCGCTCGCGCATGCCCTTCAGGCCGAGCGCGCGCTGC
>JAOUGZ010000730.1 GCA_029865405.1 Betaproteobacteria bacterium | reverse complement strand
CAGGGCAACCTGTGGCGCTTCGATACCGACTACGCCGGCGGCAGCAACCCCAACTACCTGGGCGTGACGCTGGTGGCGGTGGCGAAGGACGCGCTCGGCAACGTGCAGCCGATCACGGTCAAGCCGGAGCTCGGCGAGACCACGACGGCGCCAAGGCAGCGCGTCATCATGTTCGCCACCGGCAAGTTCCTCGAGACCGCGGACAAGACGGGGCCGTTCACGACGCAGACCATCTACGCCCTGCGCGACGTGCCCAGCACCGTCACCAGTCCGGTGATCGCTGACGTGCGCGGGCCTTCGGTGGTCGAACGGGTGTTCGCAGCCGGATCCCTGCCGGGAACGCGCACGATCGCGGCAGGCACGGCGCCGGTGTGGACCACGGATTTCGGCTGGCGCCTGGACCTGCCGGATTCCGGCGAGCGCGCGAACGTCGATCCCCAGCTGCAGCTCGGCACGCTGGTGGTGGCCACGAACGTGCCCACGCTGGACACCTGCACGGCGGGCGGCGTCTCGTGGCTCAACTTCCTGGACTTCCAGACCGGCTCTTTCGTGCCGGGCGCGACCGGCGACATGGCGAGCCAGAACATCGGCAGCTCGCTCATCGTCGGCATCAACGTGATCATGCTGCCGGGCGGCAAGGTGGTGACCATCGCCACGACCGCCGCCAACCAGCAGCTGACGCAGGAGACGCCGATCGGCCAGGTCGAGTTCCAGGGGCGGCGCGTATCGTGGCGCGAGCTGGTCGTCGAGTAGTGATCGATGCGCGCATCCCGATCGCGCTCGGCGCTTCGCTGATGCTGCATGGCGCGGCCCTGGCGCTCGTCGACCGCCTGCCGCACGGCGGGCGGTTGGCGGCCCCGGAGCGGATGCAGTGGGGCGCGGGCGCACTCCACGCGCGGCTGCGCGCGCCCGCCAGTGAGGCCACGGCCGTTTCCGCGCCCCAGGCGCCGGCCGCCAGAGGCGCCGCGCGATCGGGCGACGGCGCGAAACAGGTCAAGGCGATTTCTTCAGGCATTGCGGTCGCGCCGAAGTACTACCCGGCGCAAGAACTCGACGAGCGTCCCCTCATCCGCACGCCGGTGTACCCGGAATTTCCCGCGGACGCGCCCGTCGCGAGCGGCCGCGTGGTGTTGCGGCTCCTGATCAACGAAGCGGGCGCCGTGGACGAGGCCAAGGTGCTCCGGGCGAGCCCCGCGGGCGTGTTCGACGCGGCGGCAATGGAAGCGTTCGCGCCGGCACGCTTCATCCCGGGCCGCAAGGACGGCGCGGCGGTCAGGAGCGCCGTGACCCTCGAGCTGCGGTTCGGCGAAGCCTTGCCTGCGCTCGCGCAGACCCGCACGCAGGAAGTTCCGCTGTTCCAGGCGCCGCAACGCGCACGCAGGCCACAAAGCACTTTCCCGCAGGAGAAACCATGACTTCGAAAATCGCGATTGCCGCAGCGCTTCTGGCCGCGGCGCTGGCGCTGCCCTCCCAGGCCCGGGCGCCCGAGAAGCAGGCAGCCTGGCTTCTGCTCGCCCAGGAGCGCTCAGTGACCTGTGAGCTGGATGGCCGGAAGGTCCCGCAGGGCATGACCATCTGCCGCGCCGGCTATGTCCATACCTGCGGCCGCAGCGGCCAGTGGGAGAGATCCAGAAAGCCCTGCTAGCCGGGGTCCGCCTACTAGGAGGGGCGCCGCGCTAGCTCGCGCGGCAGCGTGAATACGACGCTCTCGGTGATGCCGTCGAGTTGCCGTACGCTCGCGGCGCCCAGATCCTTCAGCCGCGCCACGACTTCCGCCACCAGCACTTCGGGCGCCGAAGCGCCGGCGGTGACGCCGACGCGCCGCGCGCCCTCGATCCACTCCGCGCGCAGATCGGCCGCCGAGTCCACCATGTGCGCGCGGGCGCCCCTGTTCGCGGCCACTTCGCGCAGGCGGTTCGAGTTGGAGCTGTTGGGCGACCCGACGACGATCACCACCTCGCATTGCGGCGTCATGAACTTGACCGCATCCTGGCGGTTCTGCGTCGCGTAGCAGATGTCATTCTTCTTCGGGCCGCGGAT
>JAOUGZ010000729.1 GCA_029865405.1 Betaproteobacteria bacterium | reverse complement strand
TGGCGCTTCTTGCGCTGCCGCTCATGCGGCGCTCCAGGCTCAGAGGTGCGGCGGCGCAATCCGTGGCGCGGCCGAGGGAGCACTTCTCGGGCGGGCTGCTGATCGCCAGCTACTTTCTCGAAGGCCTGGGTTACGTGGTGACCGGCACGTTCCTCGTCGCCATCGCCAAGGAGATGCCCGGCATCGGCGGCGCGGCGGAATCCCTGTGGATCGTCGTCGGCCTCGCCGGCGCGCCCTCGACGCTGCTGTGGAGCCGCGCCGCGGCACGCTGGGGCGCCCCAGCGGCGCTCATCGCGGCGCACCTGGTGCAGGCGGCCGGCATCGTGCTGCCGGTGTTCTCCGATGCGCTTTGGGTGGCGCTCGTCGCCGCGGTGTGCTTCGGTGGCACCTTCATGGGCATCACGGCGGTGATCGTGTCGTTCGCGGGCCGCATTTCGGCGCATCCCGCGCGCATGATCGGGCTGCTCACAGCCGCCTTCGGCCTCGGCCAGATGATCGGTCCGGTGATCGCCGGCTGGCTTGCCGAGCGCCAGGGCAGCTTCGACGGGTCGCTCGCGCTCGCCGCCGGCGCGGTGGTGCTCGGCGCCCTGCTGATTGCGCTCGGCCGCGCTACTTCCCGCGCTTGAGAATGAGCTGCGCGTCCTCGATCACCTTGAAGGGGCTCTTGCCCCAGAGCAGGGCGGCGTAGAAGAACTTCTCCAGCTTCGCGTCGGTCAGCGCGCGCCACTGGTACTGGTTGACGAGGATCACCTGCCCGGTCATGCCCAGGTCGCCGATGACGGTGAAGGCGCCCTCCTGCACCGGCTTCTCGGGCGGCTTGTTCCAGCTGACCTCGCCGACGCTGGCGATGCTGTTGGGTTGCTCGCCCGGCGTGACGTCGAAAGAGCCATGGCAGCCGTCGATGGTCTTCAGGCTGCAGGCGAGACGGCTTCCGCGGGGCGGCATGGTTGCAGCCATAATAATCGCATGCGCCGCTTGATTGCAGTCCTGGCCGCGATTCCGTGTTGCGCGTTCGCGCAGCAATCCGACCCGGTGGTGGTGACGGCGACCCGCGTCGACCAGCCCAGCCTGGAGATTCCGGCGTCGATCGACCGCCTGTACGGCGAGGAGCTGCGCGAAGGGCGGCCGCAGGTCAACCTTTCGGAGAGCCTTGGCCGCGTGCCCGGCCTCGTGGTGCTGAATCGCCAGAACTACGCCCAGGACCTGCAGGTGTCTTCGCGCGGCTTCGGCGCGCGCGCCACTTTCGGCGTGCGCGGCGTGCGCCTTATCGCCGATGGCATTCCCGCCAGCATGCCGGACGGGCAGGGGCAGGCAGCGACGTTCGATCTCGGCACGGCGAGCCGCATCGAAGTGCTGCGCGGCCCGTTCTCGGTCCTGTACGGCAACGCGTCGGGCGGGGTGATCAACGTGGCCACCGAGGATGCGCCGCCGGCGCCGACCCTGGACGCGGGCCTGTACGCCGGGAGCTACGGCACGCGCCGCGCCGCGCTCAAGCTCGGCGCGCAAGGCGGCAACATCGGCCACCTCGTCAATCTCTCGCGCTTCGAGTCCGACGGCTACCGCGAGCACAGCGCCGTGCGGCGCGATCAGCTCAACACGAAGCTCAGGCTGTCGCCGGGGGCGGGCACGAGCCTCACCCTGGTGGGCATGTCGCTGCACCAGCCCGAGACGCTCGATCCGCTCGGCCTCACCGCGGCGCAGGTCGCGCAGAACCCGCGCCAGGCGGCGCCGGTCGCCTTCACCTTCAATACGCGCAAGTCCGTGTACCACGACCAGGTCGGGGTGACGCTCGAGCGCGCGGTGGCGGGGGCAGCGCGACTGCAGGCGAGCGCCTGGGGCGGCGGGCGCGACGTGGTGCAGTACCTGTCGATCCCGCTGGCGGTGCAGAGCGCTGCCACGCACTCGGGCGGCGTGGTGGATCTGGAGCGCGCGTTCGGCGGCGCCGCCTTGCGCGCGTCGGTCGATGGTGAGGCGGGCGGGCGGCCGCTGCGCGTCTCGGCGGGGCTGGAATACGAGCGCATGGAAGAACGACGCCGCGGCTA
>JAOUGZ010000728.1 GCA_029865405.1 Betaproteobacteria bacterium | reverse complement strand
AGCGTGGTTCGCGCACATACCCGGGCTGGTGGTGGTCGCGCCGGCGACCCCGCAGGACAACTGCTCGCTGCTGGCGGCGTCGCTCGCCTGCGGTGATCCGGTGGTCTACCTCGAGCACAAGGAGCTGTGGGGACTGGAAGGCGACGTCGCGCCGGCGCAAACCGCAATACTCGGCGAAGCCGAGATCGTGCGTCCCGGCAGCGAAGTCACCGTAGTCACCTGGTCGAAGACGCGATACGCCGCGCTGGAAGCGGCCGCGCTGGCCGAGAAGGATGGCGTATCGCTCGAGGTGATCGACCTGCGCACCCTCTGGCCCTGGGACCGCGACGCGGTGCTCGCCTCCGCCGAGCGCACGGGGCGCGTGCTCATCGCGCACGAGGCGGTGCAGGTGGCGGGCTTCGGCGCCGAGATCGCCGCCACGCTCGCCGAGGAGAGCGGCGCGCGCGTGCGGCGCCTGGGCGCGCCGCGCATCCCGGTCGGCTACTCGCAGCCGCTGGAGGACGAATCGCGCATCACGCCGCAGGCGATCGCCGCGGCCTGCGTCGAGCTGCGCCGTGCCCGCCCTGCTCAGCGCTGACAGCGTCACCGAGCTCGACGCCCGGCACCGCGGCGCGGTGCTGGTCGCCGGCTCGCACGGCGGGCGCATCGCCGCCTACTACGCATCGCGCGCCGGCGTGCACGCCGTGATCCTCAACGATGCCGGCATCGGCAAGGACGAGGCCGGCGTTGCGGGCATCACGGCGCTGGAGAGCGTGGGCATGGCGGCCGCCGCAGCGCATTGCGCTACCGCGCGCATCGGCGATGGCGCCGATACGCTTGCGCGCGGCGTGGTCAGCCGCGCCAACAAGCTCGCCGCCGCCTGCGGCATCGCGCCCGGCATGCCGGTGCGCGACGCGGCGGTACTGCTGACACGCGCACCGACGCCGCGCGGCACGCTCGCTTCACCCGGCGAGGGGCGCTTCGAAGTGCGCGCGGGAATCTGGGCGCTCGACTCGGTGGGTCTGGCACTGCCGGACGATGCGGGCCGCGTGCTCATCTTCGGCTCGCACGGCGCGCTGCACGGCGGGCGCACCGAGTCGGCGATTCCCGTTCCGGCGAAAGCGGCGGCGTTCCATGACGCCGGCGCCAAAGCCGGGGACATGACCCGTTTGCCGGCGCTGGCAGCGCGCGGCATTCCGGCCGTCACGGTGAGCGCGGCGAGCGCGCGCATCGGCGAGGCGCGCTCGATGTGGGAAACCGGCGCCATCTCGCACGTGAACGAGCCCGCGGCGAAACTCGGTGCGCGTGCCGGGATGCGGCTGGCGGAATTCTTCGCCCGCACATTCCCGGGGTAGACTCGCAGCGCCATGGCGTCCACCGTCCTCGACTCGATCCTGTTCCGCGATTCCTTCGGCACGCCGGCGATGCGCGGCGTATTCGAGGACGCTGCGCTCCTCGCGCGGTATACGGAGGTCGAAGTCGCGCTCGCGCGCGCGCAAGGCAGGCTCGGCGTCATCCCCGCGCCGGCGGCGAAGGACATCGCGGCGAAATGCGATCCCGCGAAGCTCGACATGGAACGCCTGAAGAAGGAAACCGAGGTCGTCGGTTATCCCATCCTGCCGCTCGTGCGCCAGCTCGCAGCGCAGTGCGGCGAGGCGGGGAAGTACCTGCACTGGGGCGCGACCACGCAGGACATCATGGACAGCGCTGTGGTGCTGCAGGTGCGCGACGCGCTGGCGCTGATCGAAAAAGACATCGACGCGCTGCGCGCGATCCTCGCCCAGCAGGCGAAGCGCTACCGCGACACGCCCATGGCCGGCCGCACGCATCTTCAGCAAGCGCTGCCCATCACCTTCGGCTACAAGCTCGCCATCTGGCTCGCGATGCTCGACCGGCACGCCGAGCGCCTGCAGCAGATGAAGCCGCGCGTGCTCGTCGGCCAGTTCGCCGGCGCCGCCGGTACCCTCGCCTCGCTCGGGACTCGCGGCATGGAGGTGCAGAAGGCGCTGATGGAAGAGCTGAAGCTCGCGCAGCCACTGGCGACCTGGCACGCGGCGCGCGACG